>DASXIP010000261.1:0-6039 GCA_036497875.1 Caldimonas sp. | reverse complement strand
CTGCTGGACGGCAAGGATGTGATGGTCGGCGTCATCGACGTCGCCTCCGATGTCGTCGAGACGCCGGACGAGATCGCCGAGACGATCGGGCGGGCGTTGCGCTACGTCCCGGCCGATCGCCTCTTCCCGTGCACGAACTGCGGCCTCGCGCCGATGCGTCGCGAGGTCGCCGAGGCCAAGCTCGCGGCGCTGGCGCAGGGGGCGGCGCTCGCGCGCGAGCGGCACGGCCGATGACCGACGCAGCGCTCGCTGCGCTGACGACGCCGCTCGCCGGCCTGCCGTCGTCGCTCGCCGACCGCGGCCACGCGCTGCTCGCGCCGGCGGACTTCGCCCGCTTCGCGGCGACGACCGTCGTCGAGCTCGATGCGCTCAGGCCGTCCTGGGACGACCTGCCTCCCGATCGCCACCTTCGCGACGGCGGCCGCTATCGCCGGCGCCGCCACTCGAGCTTCATCGTCGAAGGCGCCGGCGCGCGGCTCGTTGCCCAGCGCGCGCACTGGCAGCCGATCGAATACAACGCACTGCACGGCGGCCTCGAGCGCTGGTTCGATCCAATCGACGCCGACGTCCTCGCGGCGCCGGCGTGGCAGCGCATGCTCGTCGCGTTCGCCGCGCTGGCCTCGCATCTCAAGAGAGTGCAGCCCTGGTTCGTCGAGGCGCACCAGTTCCGGATCGACACCAGCGACGGCATCGGCCGGCCGACGCCGGAAGGCGCGCATCGCGACGGCGTCGATCTCGTCGCCGTCGTCCTCGTCGGCCGCGAAGGCATCAAGGGTGGCGAGACACGAGTCTTTGCCGCCGAAGGCCCGGCGGGCCTGCGCTTCACCATGCTCGAGCCGTGGACAACGCTCGTCCTCGACGATGCGCGCGTGATCCACGAGAGCACGCCGATCCAGCCGCTCGAGGGCTACGGTCATCGCGACACGCTCGTCCTCACGCTGCGCGCCGGGTCGTTCCAGGGGCCGGCCGCGCCGCACCGTTGAGGTCCCGCTTCGAGACGCAAGGAGACTCGCATGTGGCAAACCGTTCTCGTCGTCATCGCCGTGCTCATCGTCGGCGTCCTCGTCGCAGCGGCGATGCGCCCGGGCGCTTTCACGGTCCAGCGCAGCACATCGATCCGCGCCGCGCCTGCGAAGATCTATCCGTACCTGGTCGACTTCCGCCAATGGCCGGCTTGGTCGCCTTGGGAAAAGCTCGATCCCGACATGAAGCGGACGCTCACGGGTGCAGCGAGCGGAACCGGCGCGATCTACGCGTGGGAGGGCTCGCGCAAGGTCGGCGCCGGCCGGATGGAGATCCGGGACACCGCGCCGCCGTCGAAGATCACGATCCAGCTCGATTTCCTGCGTCCCTTCGAGGCCCACAACGTCACCGAGTTCGCGCTCGCGCCGCGCGGCGATGCGACCGAGGTGATCTGGCAGATGCGCGGGCCGGCGCCGTTCATCTCCAAGCTGATGGGACTCTTCGTCAACATGGACAAGATGATCGGCAAGGACTTCGAGCAGGGGCTCGTCAATCTGAAGGCGGCGGCCGAGAAGTGACGCGCTACGCGGCGCTGGCGAGCGCTTGGCGCACGCGGCCGGCGCGCGGGATCGGCGCGACCGCGCCAACGCCCTCGGTCGAGAGCGCCGCCGTCGCTGCCGCATAGCGGCCGGCGGCCTCGAGGTCGTCGCCGGCGACGATGCGGGCGACGAACGCGCCGCCGAACGCGTCGCCGGCACCGGTCGCGTCGACCGGCGTGCACGGATGCGGTGCGATCCGGACGCGGCGCGTCCGATCCGCGACCCAGGCGCCGTGCGCGCCGTTCTTGAGCGCGACGATGCGAGCGCCGAGACCGAGGCAATGATCGACCATCGCCTCGGGCGACGAAAGCCCGGTCAGCGCGGCAAGGTCGTCGTGGCCCGGCAGGCAGATGTCACAGAGCCCGATCGCTTCTTCGATCACGGCGCGCGCGGTCGCTGCAGGCCAGAGCTTGGCGCGAAAGTTGGTGTCGAACGACGCCATCGCGCCGGCGGCGCGAGCGGCGTGCATCGCAGCAAGGCCCGTCTCGCGCGACGTCGCCGAGATCGCGAGCGAGATCGCCGAGAGATGAAGGACGCGGGTCGCCGCGAACGCGCCGGCCGGCAGGTGCGCGAAGCGCAGCCGGCTCGCCGCCGAGCCGTGGCGAAAGAAGGTGAAGTGATGCCCGTCATCGTCGTGGCTGACGACGTAGATCGCGGTGAACGCGTCGCAGTCGCTGGCGACGCCCGAGTCGTCGATGCCTTCTTCGCGCCACATCGCGCGCAGCATCGCACCGTAGACATCGTCGCCGAGCGCCGAGAGAAGGCCGACCTTCGCGCCCTGGCGTGCCGCCGAGACGGCGAAGTTCGACGTGTCGCCGCCGAAGCCTTGCAGGTAGAGGCGCCCGCCGGCCTCGCCGGTCTGGTTGAACTCGACCATCGCCTCGCCGAGGGCGAGGATGTCGAACATCGGCGAGATGGCGGCCGGGCGGCGCTGCTGGCCTCAGGCGGCCGCGACCGCCGTCGCCGACTGCTGGATGCCGGCGATCGCCCACTCGCGGCTGCCGTCGGCGGGCTTGACGAGGTGCCAGATCTCGTCGAACGGCACCGCCGGCACATCGGCGTCTTCGCGGATCAGGCCGTGAAAGCGGACGCTGACGATCTGCCGATCGGCCTGTGTTGCGACGTCGAGCACTTCGGCGTCGATGCGGACGACATCGGTGCGTTGCCCGGCGCCGCCGCGATCCTGCAGGTCGAGCTTGATGGCGGCGAACATCTCGGGCGTCGTGAACGCGCGCAGGTCGTCGATGTCGCCGGCGTCGTTGGCCGCCTGCAGGCGGATGAAGATCATCTTCGCGATGCGCTCGAATCCGGCGGCGTCGAACCCCGGCGGCAGCTGCGGCGCTGAGGCCGGCGGCGCAAACGCGGCGTCCACCGGTGCCGCGGGGCTCGCCGAGCCGTATGTCATCGGCGAAGGCGACGCCGGCGCGCCGGCGCCGGCGTATTGCATCGCGGCGCCCGCAGACGCCGGCGCGAACCGGCGCATGAGGAAGCGGATCGCGACCACGGCGACGAGCCCGAGCAGAAGCAGCGTGACGAAGCTGCCGAATTCGGCGCCGAAGCCGAAATGGCTCATCAGCGCGGCGATGCCGAGGCCAGCGGCAAGGCCGGCGATCGGGCCGAGCCAGGAGCGCTTTGGCGCCGCTGCCGGCGTCGCTGCTGTCGTCGGCGCCGCGGGTTGCTGCGCCACCGGCGCTGCGGGCTTGGCCGGCACTGCATCGGGCGTGCGCGGTGGCAGGCTTCGTTGCATGCCGACGGCGCCGCCGCCGCCGATCCTGCGCGCGTCGGCCGCAGTGGGGGCGAGCGCCGTCGTAGCGAGGACGATGGCGAGTGCCATGGCGAGCGATCTCATGCGTGTCTCCTTCGGGCCATCGCAGCGAACTGCGCGGCGATCATACGGGTCGGCAACGACCCTTCGCCGCATGTGCGGCGCATCGGCGCCGATGCAAGAGCGACCGGCGCGATTGCGTTGACCCGCGGGCGCGACCGTGCGAGACTTCGCGCCCCGGCGATCGCCACGCCCGCCGGATGCCCCCGACGGAATCGTCGGCACGCCGACAACGCAGCGAAGGAGGACGCCATGCAACAGCCCACTGCCTCCCAGGTCCCTGCCGCTCCTTCGCGCGCACTCGCCTGATTCGCCGCTGACTTCGCGCCGACGCATTCGCGTCGCGCACCTTCCAGAGCTCCGAACGCAAGCGCCTGCCGCGCGCAGCTGAGCGTCGCCGCGCGCAACGCAATGGCGCCCTGCGCGCGTTCGCGCCCGCCTGACTGGCAGGCGGCGCACCTCGAATGTCGGAGTCTCATGAACAATGTCGATTGCGATCGCTTGCGGGCGATCGGCTTGAACGACGCGCTCGCGCTGCGCGTCGGCGCCGCCGCCGCGGCGCATCACGGCACGGATCTTCTCGTGCCGATGCGCATCACCACCGTCCATCGCAGCAGCCTCGAGCTGAGCGACGGCGCCGACGTGCGCGCGGCGCGGGCATTGCCGCGGCTCCTGCGCAGCGGGGCCGATGCGCTCGCCGTCGGCGATTGGGTGCTCGCCGCCGTCGATGCCGCCGGCGACCTCTGGGTCCGCGACCAGATCGCACCGACGTCGCGGATCTGCCGCCGCGACGGCGACGGCAGCGTCCACGCGATCGTCAGCAATGTCGACCGCGCGCTCATCGTGATGGGCCTCGACGACGACTTCAACCTGCGCCGCCTCGAGCGCTACCTGGCGCTCGTCACTGCGAGCGGGGTGCGGCCGCTGATCGTGCTCAGCAAGGCCGACATCGCGGCGCGCGACCCGACGCGACGGGACGACTTGCTGGCCCAGTTCGGCCGCCGTCTTCCCGCCGGGCTCGACGTCATCGCCGTCGACGCCACCGACCCGCGCAGCGCGGCGGCGTTCGCCGACCTCGACCGCGCCGGCCAGACGCTCGTCGTCCTCGGTTCGTCAGGCGCCGGCAAGTCGACCCTGACGAACACGCTGCTTGGCGCCGCCGTTCAGGACACCGGCGCCGTCCGCAGCCACGACGGCCGCGGCATGCACACCACGACGGCGCGTTCGCTGCACCGGTTGCGAGGCGGCGGCTGCATCGTCGACACGCCGGGCCTGCGGACGCTTCGACCCGACGCCGACGACGATGCTCTGCTGGCGAGCTTCGCCGACGTTGCGACGCTGGCATCGCGCTGCCGTTTCCGCGACTGCGCGCATCAGGGCGAGCCGGGCTGCGCAGTGCGAGACGGTGTCGACCCCGATCGCCTGCACAACTTTCAGAAGCTCCTGCGCGAGCACCGGCGTGACGCGCTGAGCTGGGTCGAGCGCCGTCAGCAAGTCTCGGCGTGGAAGTCGCGCGGCAAGGAGGCGCGCGTGCGAATGCGGATGAAGCGCGGCGAGGAATGAACGCTCAGCGGCGGCCGAGCCGCTGCAGCTCGGCCGATGCGAGCGTGCGGGTGCCCGGCGTCGCGTCGCCGAGTGCCGCGACCATCGCGGCGGCGACGGTCTTCGCCTCGATTGGCCGGACGGCGGCCGGCACCCACGACAGCATCGGCCCGAGCAGCCGCGTCGCCAGGATCTCGCCGCGCCGCGTCGGCTGGCCGAGCGCTTCGCGATCGCCGAGCAGGAGCGAAGGGCGGGCGATGACCAGCGTCTCGTAGCCGAGGGTGGCGAGCATGTCCTCGGCCTCGCCCTTGACGCGGTTGTAGAACACGCCCGAGCGCGCGTCGGCGCCGAGCGCGGAGACAACCGCAAGGCGCCGCGCGCCGGCATTGCGTGCCGCGCGTGCGACGGCGACGACGAGATCGAAATCGACGGCGCGAAATGCCGCTTGCGAGCCTGCGACCCTGATCGTCGTGCCGAGCGCGATGTAGACATCGCGGCTGCCCGATGCGTCGGCGGCAAGCGCGGGCAGGTCGCCGATGCGGACGCTGAGGCGTGGGTCGCGCGAGTGATCTCCGGACAGCGGTCGGCGCGCGAGGACCGTGACGCGACCGTGGCGGCCGGGCGCGAGCAGGACGTCGAGGAGCGCGCGCCCGATCAGCCCCGAGGCGCCGGCGAGCAGCACCGTTGGCGCTCCGGCATCGGCTTCGGATCGGGCCATGGCGCGCGCCCTGCGATCGTTCCGGTTAGCGCTTCGGCGCCGTCTGTCGCCGCGCGCCGCCGGCGTGCGCGCCGCCGCTGCGCTGGCCGTCGCGTCGACCGCCGTCGGGTCGCTGGGATCCGTTGCCGCGCGGCGCGTCGCCGCGGCGAGGCCGGGCACCGCCACGGCCGGCGCCTTCGCCGATCACCATCCGGCCGAGGACGATCGGCTCAGGCCGCTCGTGCGCCGGCGGCCCGAAGCCCGGCACGACCTCCTTCGGGATCTCGTGCCGGATGAGGCGCTCGATGTCGCGCAGGAAGATGTTCTCGTCGACCGAGACGAGCGAGATCGCCTCGCCCGGCGAGCCGGCGCGGCCGGTGCGGCCGATCCGGTGCACGTAGTCCTCGGGAACG
>DASXIP010000260.1:0-4549 GCA_036497875.1 Caldimonas sp. | reverse complement strand
TGTCGACGAGCTGGTCGACGATCTTCTCGCCGAGGCCCTCGATATCGAGCGCGCGCCGGCCGGCGAAGTGCAGGATCGCGAACTTTCTCTGCGCGCCGCAGAAGAGGCCGCCGGTGCAGCGATGGTCGACGCTGCCCTTCTAGCGCACGACCTTGCTGCCGCAGACCGGGCACGACGCCGGCATGCGGAAGTTGGCGACGTAGTGCCTGCGCTTCTTCGCCACCCGCGCGACGACCTCGGGGATGACGTCGCCGGCGCGGCGCACGATGACGTCGTCGCCGACGCGAACGCCCTTCCTGCGCACCTCGAAGACGTTGTGCAGCGTCGCGTTGGCGACCGTCGTGCCGCCGACGAAGACCGGCTCGAGCTTGGCGACCGGCGTGAGCTTGCCGGTCCGGCCGACCTGGACGTCGATGTCGTTGAGCCGGGTCGTCTTCTCCTGCGCCGGGTACTTCTGCGCCACCGCCCAGCGCGGCTCGCGCGTCTTGAAGCCGAGCCGCTCCTGCAGCGCGCGGTCGTCGACCTTGTAGACGACGCCGTCGATGTCGTACGGCAGGGCATCGCGCGCCGCCGCGACGGCGGCGTGAAACGCGACCAGCCCCTCGGCGCCGAGAACGCGGGCATGGCGCGGGCTCGCCGGCAGCCCGATCTTCTCGAACGCGGCGAGCAGGCCGGTCTGCGTCGGCGCGATCCGCCAGCCGTCGACTTCGCCGAGGCCGTAGGCGAAGAAGCTCAGCGGCCGCTTGGCGGCGTTTCTCGCATCGAGCTGGCGGACGACGCCGGCGGCGGCGTTGCGCGGATTGACGAAGACCTTCTCGCCCTTCGCGCCGCCTTCGATCAGCCGGCGCTGGCGCTCGTTCAGCTTCTCGAAGTCGTCGCGGCGCATGAAGACCTCGCCGCGCACCTCGAGCACGCGCGCGTCGACTCCCTTCAGCCGCTTCGGTACCGAAGCGATCGTGCGCACGGTGTGGGTGACGTCCTCGCCGGTCTCGCCGTCGCCGCGCGTCGCCGCCTGGACGAGCTCGCCACGCTCGTAGCGCAGGTTGATCGCGAGGCCGTCGAACTTCATCTCGGCGCAATACGCCACCGGCGGATCGCCATCGCCGAGGCCGAGCGAGCGGCGGATGCGGGCGTCGAACTTCTCGGCGCCGGCGGCGGTGGTGTCGGTCTCGGTGTCGATCGAGAGCATCGGCACGGCGTGGCGCACCGGAGCGAGCCCCTCGAGCACGGCGCCGACGACGCGCTGCGTCGGCGAATCGGGCGTGACGAGCTCAGGGTGCGCCGCCTCGATCGCCTGCAGCTCCTGGAACAGCGCGTCGTACTCGGCGTCGGGGATCGTCGGCGCGTCGAAGACATAGTAGGCGTGCGCATGGCGCGCGAGTTCGTCGCGCAGCCGCGCGGCTCGCGCAGCCGAAGTGGGGATGGCCATCTTTTCATTGTCGAGGATGAGGGCGCGCCGATCGCAATGGCCCGCCGAATGAGCTTTCGGCGGCGATGGCTGCGGCCAGCGGTCCGGCGCTTGTCCTTGACCACCCACGCCCATGGCGAGCGAGCTATAAGCTCGCATGCCGAACGCGATCCGCTCGCCGGGAAAGTCGGCGCGCCTGCCAGTCGAAGCGGGCTTGCTGGCGGTCGTGTTCGTGTCGCTGCTCTGGCTCGAGCGACGTTCTCCGATTCGGTCGGAAGCACCGCACCAGCTCCGCCGGCGGCTCGCCAACGCCGCGATCGGCGCCGCCGCATCGGTCGTCGCCGCAGCCTTGCTGGCGCCCGTCACCGAACTTGCTGCGCGCATCGTCGAGCGTCGCCGCCTGGGCGTCGTGCCGCTCCTTCGCCTGCCGCCGATCGCCGAGCGCGCCGTCGCGCTGCTCCTGCTCGACCACGGCCTGTACCGCTGGCACGCGCTACTGCACCGCGTGCCGGCGCTCTGGCGCTGGCACCTGGTCCACCACGCCGACGGCGAGCTCGACGTCTCGACGGCGCTGCGCTTCCACGCCGTCGAGATACTCTGGTCGGTGCCGTGGCATGCCGCGAACGTCTTGTGGATCGGCGTGCGGCCCGCGACGCTGCGTCTGTGGACTGCGCTGGCTTCGGCTGAGATCCTCTTTCACCACGCCAACATCGGCTTGCCGGAGCGGGTCGAGCGCTGGCTCGGCCGCATCGTCGTCACGCCGCGCCAGCACCGCATCCACCATTCGAACGTCGCCGCGCACCAGCGCAGCAATCTGTCGAGCGGCCTGTCGGTGTGGGACAGCGTCTATGGCACCTCGCGCCACGACCTCGATGCCGGCGCGATCACGCTCGGCCCGCCGATCGGTGACGCACCGGACGACGAGCCACGGCGATGAGCACCTCAGCGGACGACGTCGCTGTAGCCTTCGCCGCCGGGGGCGAAGCCGAAACGATGGCGTGCCAGGATCCAGAGGCCGCGCCAGACCGTTCGCCAGACGCCGTGATGCCGGAAACGGCGCGAATCGGTGACGACGGTTTCGCCCAGGAGGACGCTACGGGTGAGCGGGCGAAGCCGCTCGCAGAAGATCACATCCTCGAGGATCGGCACTTCGGGAAAGCCGCCGACGCGCTCGAACAGCGCCTTGCGCACGAAGATCGCCTGGTCACCGAAGTAGATGCGCGACCAGCGGCAACGCAGGTTGTTGCCGATCGAGACGGCGTGCAGCCGCCAGTCGGCCGGAGCAAACCGGTGGCTGAACGCGCCAGCCTGCCAATCGCTTTCGGCGGCGGCATCGAGGCGCGCGATCGCGCCCGGCGGCAGCCGCGTGTCGGCGTGCAGGAAGATGAGGACGTCGCCGCGCGCGATCGCTGCGCCGGCATTCATCTGCGGGCCGCGCCCGCGGCGCGACTCGACGACGCGAAGCGTCGGGTCACTGCGCAGCAGCTCGACGGTGCCGTCGTCGCTGCCGCCGTCGACGACGATCGTTTCATGTCGGTCGCCCTGCTCGCGCAGGGCGGCGAGCGTCGCGGGCAAGCCGCGCACCTCGTTCAGGACCGGGACGACGACGGAGATCACCGTTGAATCTTAGGCAAGGCTCGCTGCTCGATCGCATCGCGCCGCTCTTCGCCGCGGCGCGGCAGTGCGAGCGGATGTCGTGCGAGGTCTCGCGGCGGCAAGGCGAGCTTGCACGATCGACACCACTCGCTCACGCCCTCGTCGCGCAAAGCCGCCAGGAGGCGATGCACGCGGCGGTGTTCGAGTCCGTGCTCGCGCTGGCGCCGCGCGGCATCGCGCCGCCGCCGCGTCTCGCCGCGGCGATCGGCGACTACGCGCGGCGCCTGCACGCCGATCTCGACGCCGGCGACCTCGCCGCCTCGCTGCTTGGCCTGCAGTGCGTCTTCGAGGGCATCGCCGCTGTCGCGCTCGACCCGCGCGAAGGCGAGCTGACGCGCCTCGGCGAACAGTTCCTGCCCCCGCTTTCGCTCGTTCGGCGACAGGAGACGGCGCACCGCCGGCTCGGCGAAGCGTCTCTGGCGCGGCTGCCCGTCGACCCGGCGAGGGACGCGGCGCTGCAGTCGACGTGGCTCGCCTACCTCGATCATGCCGAGGCGATGACGGCTGCGGCGCTGGCCGAATTCGGCGGTGCGCCGGCCGATGTCGACCACTACCGCGTCCACACGCGAAGCTGTCTCGAAGCGCTCGCGCGCGGCGCACCCTGGCGCGTCGACGTCGACATCGCCGTCGCGGAGCCCGCTGATGCATGACCTTCGCCCAGTCCTGCTTGCGCGCACCGAATTCCCGGCGCTGCGCCGAAGACGCCTCGACACCCTGCAAGTGAACCTCGGCTACCGCTGCAACCAGAGCTGCCTGCATTGCCACGTCAACGCCGGCCCGAACCGCACCGAGCAGATGGACGACGCGACGATCGAGCTCGTCCTCACGGTGCTGTCGGCGCGGCCCGAGCTGACGACGCTCGACATCACCGGCGGCGCGCCCGAGCTGCACCCGCGCTTTCGCTGGCTCGCCGCCGGGGCGCGCGGCCTCGGCCGCCGCGTCATCGACCGTTGCAACCTGACGATCCTGCGCGAGCCCGGCCAGGCGACGCTCGCCGGCTTCCTCGCAGCAAACGCGGTCGAGGTGACGGCGTCGCTGCCGTGCTACTCCGCCGCCAACGTCGACCGGCAGCGCGGCGACGGCGTGTTCGACGCGAGCATCGCCGCGCTGCAGGAGCTCAACGCGCTCGGCTACGGGCGGCCCGGCTCGGGCCTTGTTCTCAACCTCGTCTACAACCCCCAGGGGCCGGTGCTGCCGGCGCCGCAGGCCGACCTTGAGGCCGACTATCGGCGCGTCCTCGGCGAAGCGTTCGGGATCGAGTTCAACGCCTTGTTCACCTTGACCAACATGCCGATCCAGCGCTTCGGCAGCACGCTGGTATCGAAGGGAATGCTGGACGCCTACCTCGCCCTGCTGAAAGGCGCGTTCGTCGCTGCAAACACGAGGTCGGTCATGTGCCGCACGCTCGTCAGCGTCGACTGGCAGGGGCGGCTGTACGACTGCGACTTCAACCAGATGCTCGCGATGCCGATGCGGCTCGCCGGC
>DASXIP010000259.1:0-4772 GCA_036497875.1 Caldimonas sp. | reverse complement strand
TCGAGCGGCCGGCCAGCGTCAGGCCGGCGGGCGCCCTTGACGCGATCGCGCGCTCGGCGGCACGCGGCGCCTTGCCGACCGGCAGCTCGAGCGTGAAGGCGGTGCCGCGGCCCTCCTCGGAGCGCATCGCGAGCGGCGCCTGCATCAACGCCGCGAGCCGCTTGACGATCGCCAGGCCGAGGCCGAGGCCCTTCTTCTGCTCGCCGCCGACCGCGTGCGTTCCGGGCACCTGGTAGAACTCGTCGAAGACGCGGGCGCGCTCCTCGGCGCGGATGCCCGGGCCGGTGTCCCAGACCTGGAGCAACAGCCGCTCGCCGTGTTGCCGGCAGCTGACCAGCACCGAACCGTCGTGGGTGTAGCGGATCGCGTTCGAGACCAGGTTGCGGACGATCCGCTCGACCAGCAGCGGGTCGGCGAAGGCAACGCGTTGGCCGCCGCGGACGCGCAGCTCGAGGCCCTTCTCGAACGCTGCCGGCTCGAAGTGCAGCCGTACCTTGCGAAAGATGTCGGCGAGCTCGAAGTCGGCCGGATGAACCTCGACGCCGCCGCTGTCGATGCGGGTGATATCGAGCAGCTCGGAAAACAGGCCCTCGAGTGCGTCGACCGACTCGTTGATGCTGTTGACGAGCCGCGCGACCTCGGGGTCGTGGCTGCGCGCCCGCAACGCCTCGGCGAACAGGCCCATTGCGTGCAGCGGCTGGCGAAGGTCGTGGCTGGCGGCAGCGAAGAACTGCGTCTTGGCGCGATTGGCGACCTCGGCGTCGGCACGCGCCGCGTCGGCGACCGCCTTCTCGGCGCGCAGCTGCACCGCGAGCGCCTCGGTGCGCAGCTTCAGGCCGACGATGCTGTCGAACGACTCGCGGTAATTGCGGCCGAGCGTCATCGTCATCGCCATCGCCACCGTCATGACGCCGGCGACCTCCCAGCTGAGCGCGGCGTCCTGCAGCGCGACGCGGACGATCGCCGGCACGAAGACGAGCACGACAAAGAACGCAAAGAGGCGAAATTGCGGCGCCAGGATCGGCACGCTGGCGACGCAGAACGTGTAGACGACGAGGACGAGCGCGAGCTGGTGCAGGCCGCCGCCGTAGGGTGAGAAGAACCACGCCGCCGCGCCCCAGAGCGCGCCGGAGGCGATCGTTCCCGCCTGCCAGGTGCGTAGTCGGCTCTGCAGGCCGGCGATCGTCGCCGGCTCGTCGCGCGCGAAGCGAACGCCGAGCCACGCACGCGCGAGCCAGACGAGGGCGAAGGCGATTCCCCAAACGATGCGCAGAGTGCGTGGCGCAACGCCGGCGAAGACCATCTCGACGATGATCGCGCCGACTGCATGGCCGGCGAGCGATGTGCGGTTGTACGCGAAGGTGCCGCGGACATGGTCGCGCAGCAGCAGGTAGCTGTCGAGCGGTGCGTCGCCTTCGCGCGCCGATGCGTCGTCGGCTGCCGTGTCGGGGAGCGCTCGGCCCCCGGCCTTCAATGCAGAGGTCGCGAGAGCCACGGCGCGATCGCTCCCTGGCTCGACAACTGGCTGACCGCGAGGACGGCCTGCGTGCGCGAGTTGACGCCGAGGGCGCGCAGCACCGCCGCAACGTGGTCCTTGACGGTCTCGACCGAGAGGTCGAGCTCGCGCGCGATCAGCTTGTTCGACTGGCCGCGAAGCAGGAGGCCGAGGACGTCGGTCTGGCGCGGCGTCAGCTTGTACTGGGCGAGCGCGTTCGGCTGCGCCGGATGGTCGACGCTGTGGCGCACGTTCGGATCGCCGCCGCTCCTGCGCTCGCCTGTCGCTGGAGCCTCGCCGGCTTCGCCCATCGTCATCGGCGGCACGTAGATGCCGCCCGACATGACGACGCGCAACGCTTCCATCAGCGTCTCGTTGCTGGCGCGCTTGGGCACAAATCCCATCGCGCCGAGGTCGATCGAGCGGATCACGTCGGCACTGCGGTCCGACGCCGAGACCACGACGACTGGGATCTGCGGCCAGCCGTTGCGCAGCTCGATCAGCAGCTCGAAGCCGTCGGCGTCGCCGAGACGCAGGTCGAGCAGGACGAGGTCGAAGCCGTCGTCGGCAGCGAGCGCTTCGCGCGCCGCCCGCGCGCCGGCGACGCCGACGACGGCGACGGCGCCCGCCTCGCCCATGCCCTGGATGACGTTCTGCAAGGCGCTCAGGATCAGCGGGTGATCGTCGATCAGCAGGACTCTCATGGTGCTGTCTTCAGGTGAAGCGGCGGCTGACCGATTCGGCGACGCAGACCGGCTTGTCGCTGCCCTCGCACTCCATCCGCACCGCGTAGGTGAGCTGTGCGCCGCCGTCGAGGCGCTCGAACTTGATCAGCGTGAAATGGCCGCGCACGCGGCTGCCGCTCGGCACCGGCGCCGGGAAGCGGACCTTGTTGAGACCGTAGTTGACGCCCATTCGCGTGTCGCGCACCTGGATCGCGCTCGCCGCCATCTCGGGCAGCAGCGAAAGCGTGAGGAAGCCGTGCGCGATTGTCGTGCCGAACGGGCCGGCCTTCGCCCGCTCGGGATCGATGTGGATCCACTGGTGGTCGCCGGTGGCGTCGGCAAAGCGGTCGATCCGCTCCTGCGTCACCGTGATCCAGTCGCTGACGGCGGCTTCGGCGCCGATCTCGTGCTCGAGCTCGGCGAGCGTCGCATACGACTTCATCGTCAGTTGACCCAGGTGATGATCGGCTCCCACTGCTCGCGGTCGCCCTGGAATCGCGTCGAGGCGACGTCCCAGAGCGTCAACCCGTGGGCGGCGAGATGGACGTAATTCTGCGTGTCGCGCAGGAATCCGAGCAAGGGGACGCTGACGCCGTCGAGGAACTGGCGCAACTGGTCGGTCGAGATCGTCCCTTCGCGGGTGCGCATGCCGACGACCGCCGTCTGCACCTTGTCGCTGCGGCGGTGCGCGAGCACCGCGCCGATGAACGCGTGCGTCGCGTGGATGTCGAAGATGCTCGGCTGCAGCGGGATCAGCACCTTGTCGGCGAGCTTCATCACCTCGTCGAGGCGCTTGCCGTGCAGACTCGCCGGCGTATCGAGGACGATGTGCGTCGTTCCCTTGGGCGGCCGCACGATCTCCTGGTGGCTGGTCTCCCAGGTCGCGATCTTGGGCAGGCCGGCCGGGCGCAGCGCAAGCCAGGTGCGAGACGACTGCTGGCGATCGACGTCGCCGAGCATGACCGCGTGGCCGCGCGAGGCGAGATAGCCCGCCAGGTTGGTCGACAGCGTCGTCTTGCCGACGCCGCCCTTCGGGTTCGCGACCACGATGACCGGCATGCGGCCCTCCCTCGTTCGTTTTGCGGGTATGTTAGCGCCGGCGCCTGCGCCGCCTCGACCTCACGACCCGCGCCCACCGACCGACATCCAGCCATGCAAGCCACCGACCCTGCCGCCGCCAGCACCGATGCGGCGCCGCCCCGCGGCGCCGACATCCTCGTCATCGTCGCCCACCCCGAGCTCGAGCAGTCGCGCGCCAACCGCCGTCTGCTGGAGGCAGCGCGCGCGCTCGGCAGCGACGTCCGTGCCGGCGGCATCGAAGTGCGCGACCTGTACGCGCTCTACCCCGACTACCTGATCGACGTCGCCGTCGAGCAGGCCGCGCTCGCGACGGCACGCCTCGTCGTCTGGCAGCAGCCGATCCGCTGGTACGGCATGCCGCCGCTGCTCAAGCTCTGGTGCGACGACGTGCTCGCCTTCGGCTGGGCCTACGGCCCCGGCGGCATCGCGCTGCGCGGCAAGGATCTGTGGCTGGTCGCGAGCACCGGCGGCCCCGAGGATTCGTACCGCCCGGGCAGCTACAACCGCTATTTCTTCGATGCCTTCCTGCCGCCGTACGAGCAGACCGCGGCGCTGTGCGGGATGCGCTTCCTGCCGCCGTTGGTCCTGCACGGTGCGCACCGCGCCGGCGACGCCGAGCTCGCCGCGCACGCCAGGACCTATGCGCAAAAGCTCGCCGACTATCCGGCCTGGCCGGAGATCGCCGAGGTCGAGGACTGCGTCGAATGCCAGGTGCCCGAGAGCGCACGGCCGGTCGATCGCTCGATGGAACCGGCCTGATGGCGCACAGCGCCTGGCTGACCGCCAGCCTGATCTACCTCGCCGCCGCGGTGCTCGCGGTCCCGGTCGCACGCTTCCTCGGCCTCGGCTCGATCATCGGCTACCTCGGCGCCGGCATCCTGATCGGCCCGTGGGGGTTGAAGCTCGTGACGCGTCCCGAGGACATGCTCGAGTTCGCCGAATTCGGCGTCGTCCTGATGCTCTTCCTGGTCGGCCTCGAGCTCGAGCCGCAGCGGCTGTGGTCGCTCAGAAAGCCGATCTTCGGCTGGGGCAACGTGCAGCTGTTCGGCTCCGCGCTCCTCCTTGCGCTCGCCGCGTTCGCGTTCGGAGTCGGCTGGCAGCTCGCGGTCGTCGCCGCGCTCGGCCTGGCGATGTCGTCGACCGCGATCGGGCTTGGCGTCCTGGCCGAGCGCAACGTCCTCGGCACGACCTCGGGCGAGAGCATCCTCAGCGTCTCGCTGCTGCAGGACATTGCGGCGATCCCGATCATCGCTCTGCTGCCGTTTCTTGCCGGCACCGGTAGCGCCGAGGGCAGCGCGGCGCACGGCTGGCTCGGCGTCGTCAAGGCGCTTGGCACGATCGCGGTGATCATCCTCGGCGGCCGGCTGCTGCTGCGCCCGGCGCTGCGCTGGATCGCCAAGAGCGAGACGCCCGAGATCTTCACCGCGGCGTCGCTGCTGCTCGTCGTCGCGACCGCGGCGCTGATGAACGCG
>DASXIP010000258.1:0-2144 GCA_036497875.1 Caldimonas sp. | reverse complement strand
GTGGCGCCGACCGACGACGCCGCCGTCCCCGCGGCACGCGTCCTGCTCGCCGAGGACGATGCCGTCAACCAGCTCGTCGTCTCGGCGATGCTGAAGAAGATGGGCTGCCTGGTCGACGTCGTCGCCGACGGCGAGGCAGCGCGCAGTGCCGTGGCGGACGGCCGCTACGACCTCGTCTTCATGGACCTCCACATGCCCATCCTCGACGGCTTCGAAGCGACCCGCCGGATCCGCGACGACGGTCTTGCGCGCGGCAGCTACACACCGATCGTCGCTCTCACCGCCGACGCCCTGGCCGGCGACCGCGAGCGCTGCATCGACGCCGGCATGGACGACTACATGACCAAGCCGGTGCGCGCCGCGCAGCTCGCGGCGATGGTGAAGCAATGGGCCGGCTCGGCGGCGCCTTCGGAGCGAGGCTGAGCTCGCGGCAGCCATGAGCAGAGCCGTTGCCAATGCCGCGACCGCCGCTGCGCACGACGTGCCGATCCCCTACCTCGATCGCACCCGCACGTACTACCACGCGCTCGGCTACGGGACGCCGTACGAATGGGCGCACCACGCCGACGTGCCGTTCCATCGCCTTGCGCAGCCGCTCGCGCGCTGCCGCGTCACCGTCGTCACGACGGCGGCGCCGTACCAGCCCGACAAGGGTGACCAGGGCCCGGGCGCGCCCTACAACGCGGCCGCGAAGTTCTTCAGCATCTACTCGGGCGACACGCGACACGACCACGATCTGCGCATCTCGCACCTCGCGATCGACCGCCAGCACACGAGCGCGGAAGATGCCAACACATGGTTCCCGTTGCCGGCGCTGCGGCGCGCCACCGCGCGCGGCCGGATCGGCAGCGTCGCGCCGCGCTTTCACGGCGCACCGACCAACCGCAGCCAGCAGACGACGGTCGAGGTCGACGGCGCCGCGATCGTCGCCCGCTGCAAGGCCGATCACGTCGATGCCGCGCTCCTCGTCGCCAACTGTCCGGTCTGCCACCAGACCATGAGCCTGATCGCGCGTCTGCTCGAAGCGGCAGGCGTCGCGACGGTCGTCCTCGGCTGCGCCAAGGACATCGTCGAGCACGTCGGCGTGCCGCGCTTCGTGTTCTCCGACTTCCCGCTCGGCAACGCCGCCGGGCTGCCGCACGACCGCGCCTCGCAGGACGCGACGCTCTCGCTCGCGCTCGACCTGTTCGAGGCGGCACCAGCGGCGCGGACGACGGTTCAGTCGCCGCTGCGCTGGAGCGAGAGCGCCGACTGGAAGCTCGACTACTGCAACGTCGATCGCCTGTCGGCCGACGAGATCACGCGCCGGCGCGCGGCGTTCGATGCCGGCAAGGCGCAGGCGAAGGCGCTGCGCGACGGCGCTTGAGCACACGCGAGCGGGTCGACCTCGGGCATCGCGATGCGGCGCGCGCTTCTCTCCCTTGCGATCGCACTGGCCTGCGGGTTGGCCGCCGCGATGGCTGCGTTCGCTGCATCGGCCGCCCGCGCAACGGCACCCGCAGCACCCGCGAGCGCCCCGGCGACGGCCGCATCGGCCGCAGCAAGCGACGATCCGCTGCAGGCGCCCGAATGCCAGCAAGCACTCGCGGCGCTGCGCGACGAGGAAGTGGCGGCGGCATCGGCGCCCGCGGCGGCCCGCGCCGACTGGCGCGATGTGCACGCCGTCGCACCCGGTCTCGACGCAGCGCGCCGCCGTGCCGCGCACGGCTGCCTCGCGAGCCGCACTGACCCGCCGCCCTCCAGCCGCTTCGCCCAGCCGCCGGTGGTGGTGCCACCGGTCGCGGTCGTTCGTCAGCCGCTGCCGATGTCGCCGCCGGCGCCCGTCGCGATCCCGACCCGACCACCGTCGCCGCCGCCGTTGACGTCGATCACGGCCTGCGACGCGTCAGGCTGCTGGGCGAGCGACGGCACGCGGCTGAACCGCGTCGGGCCGACGCTGTGGGGCCCGCGCGGCGCCTGCAGCGTCTTCGGTGCCGTCGTGCACTGCCCCTAGCGCGCGCCGCGCGGCGACGCACGCCTGCCACGCTCACTCGCCGATCAGGTGCAGCGCGACCTCGCGCCGGTGCGCCTTCAGGCGGTGTTCCCAGAGGTAGACACCCTGCCAGGTGCCGAGCACGAGCCGGCTTTCGGCGACCGGAATCGAG
>DASXIP010000257.1:0-1947 GCA_036497875.1 Caldimonas sp. | reverse complement strand
TCTCGCTCGAAGCGGCGAGTGCCGTGGCGTCCGCACCCGAGCTTTCCGCCGACGCGGTCATCGACGGCCTTGCCAACCTCGTCGAGAAGTCGCTCATCTCGATCGACTCATCGAAGATGGCGTCCGAGTACTTCCTGCTCGAGACCACCCGGGTCTACGCCCGCGAAAAGCTCGAAGCCGGCGACATCGCCGGCGAGTTCCTGCGCCGCCACGCGCAGTACCTCGTCGAGGTGTTTCTGCGCGCCGAAACCGACTGGGAGACCCGGCCGACCGACGATTGGCTCGCTGCGCATGCGCGGCATCTCGACGGACTGCGCGCGGCCGTTGCCTGGGCCTTCTCGCCGCGCGGCGACGCGAGCGTCGGCAGCGCGCTGACGATCGCCGCGTTGCCGCTCTGGCTGCAGCTCTCGCTGTTCGAGGAATGCCTCGCGAGCGTCGACGCGGCGCTCGATCATCTGGCACGCGGCGGCGTTCCCGACCCGATTTGGCCGATGAAACTTCACGCGGCCCGAGGTGCGTGTCTGCTCTACCAGGGCACCGGCGCGAGGACCACGGCAGCGTTCGAACGCGCGCTCGAACTGGCGGACCAAGTCGGCGACAGCGAATATCAGCTCCGCGCGATCTGGTGGCTCTGGGGCTCGACGTATCTGGGCGGCGGCTATCGCGCGGCGCTCGCGCTCGCCGAACGCTTCTCCGCACTCGCCGCGGAGCGTTCGAATTCGCCGGACACGCTGGTCGGCGAACGCATGCTCGGCATGTCGCGGCACTGCCTCGGTGACCTCGCCGCGGCGCGCATGCATCTCGAACGCATGCTCGAACGCTACCAAGCGCCGGTCCATCGCTCGCACCTGATGCGCTTCCTCTACGACCAGGAAGTCGTCGCGCGCTGTGCGCTCGCGCATGTGCTCTGGGTGCAGGGCCTGCCCGACCAAGCCGCGCGCGCAGCGCAAGGCGCCATCGAGCGCGCGCGCACGATCGACCACCCGCCGTCAATCTGCTATGCGCTGACCGAAGGCGTCTGCCCGATGCTGCTCTTGACCGCGGGTCCGGCGGCACTGGAAGCGTCCGCCTCGTGGGCCGTCGAGGCCACCCGGCGGCATGGCGTGTCGACGTGGAAGGCACGGGGCCAGTTGTGGCACGGCTTGTGGCGCCTCGATCGCGGTGACGCGAGCGCGTACGAGAGTGCCGTCGCCCCGGCGCTCGAGAAGATCGGCGACGCACGCTTCGTCGTCCACTACACCGGCTACCTCTCGGCGTTGTGCGAGACGCTCGGACGCCGCGGCCGTCCGATCGATGGCCTCGCGCTCGTCGACGGCGCGATCGACCGCGCCGAACGTGTCGGCGACGGATGCTCGCTGGTAGAACTGCTGCGGGTGAAGGCCGAGCTGTCGCTGCTGCTCGATCACCCGTCAGGCGCCGAAGCGCTGTTCAATCGGGCGTCGAACGAGGCGCAGCACCACGATGTCCTGTCGTGGAAGCTGCGCTCGGCGATGAGCCTGGCGCGGTGGTTGCACCGTCGAGGCAAGCCCGCACGCCATGTGCTGGCACCGGTCTTTGCACGATTCGGCGAAGGGTTCGCGACGGCGGACCTCGCGGCGGCCACCGCTCTGCTTGATTCTCTCGGCTAGCGCGAGCTCTGCGCCGCAGCGCATTGGCGCGAAGTCTCAGGCGATTTCAGCACTCGTCAGCTTTGCTCCGGGACATCGCCGAGGCAACCCGGTACCTTGACCGGGCGTATTTCAACCAGCCCGCCTCCCATCGAAAGGAGCTTCTCATGAACGCATCGCAGCGCAAGCCGAGCATCGTCTTCTGTCACGGCATCTGGGCCGATGGCTCGTGCTTCCAGAAGTTGATTCCGACCCTCCAGTCGGAAGGGCACGAAGTGATGGCCGCGCAGTACGGCCTGGACACGCTCAAGGGCGACGTCGACACCGCGGCCCGAACGAT
>DASXIP010000256.1:0-4335 GCA_036497875.1 Caldimonas sp. | reverse complement strand
CGATTGGGCTGCGCGGGCTGCCGCCGGCAATTGCGAGCGGCGATGCGAGCGGCGATGCGAGCGGCGATGCGAGCGCAGCGGCGGCCGTCGGCGAGCCGGGCGACCTCTTCGTCGGCTGCGGCCACTTCAACCCGCCGACCGTTCCGCTCGATGCCGACGGCCAAGGCGTTCCCTATGCGACCTACGCCTTCGCCGCCCAGCTCGCCGAGCTTGCGGTCGACATCGAGCTCGGCACGGTCGTGCTGCGCCACGTCCACGCCGCGCACGACGTCGGCCGCGCGATCCATCCGACGCTCGTCGAAGGGCAGATCCACGGCGGCATCGCGCAAGGGATCGGCATGGCGCTGATGGAGGAGTACGTCAGCGGCCGCACCGACAACCTGCACGATTACCTGATCCCGACCGTCGGCGACGTGCCGCCGATCACCGTGCACCTGATCGAGGATCCGGAGCCGCTCGGCCCCTGGGGTGCGAAAGGCGTCGGGGAGCCGGCGCTCGTCGCCACCGCGCCGGCGATCCTGAACGCGATCCATGCCGCCACCGGCGTACGCATGCGCGAAGTTCCGGTGACGCCGGCGCGTTTGCGCGCGGCGCTGCTCGCGGCGAAGGCACAGCGATGAACGAGCCGGCGCACTTCGCCGCGCGCTCCGACGGCCAGGCCGTCGAGACCGACGCCGAGTCGAAGCCGCCGGTGCTCGAACATTCGCGTGCGCCCGAGCGGATGGCGGCCGACAAGGTCCGCTGCGAGGCGTGTCCGGTCCTGTGCCAGATCAGCCCCGGCAAGCTCGGCGCGTGCGACCGCTACGGCAACGTCGATGGCCGCCTGACGCGGCTCGACACGCTGCATCTCGTCGCCAGACCCGGCACCGATCTCGTCGCCTGGCAGGCGGCGCAGGACGGTGGCTGGGACGGCTCGCTCGTCGCCGCCGGCGCCGCCGACGCACCCGTATTCGTCTCCGGCGTCGGCTCGGGCACGACGTACCCCGACTACAAGCCGGCGCCCTTCATCGTCGCGTCCAAGCACGAGGGCGTCGATCTCGTCACCGTCGTCACCGAAGGCATCTTCAGCTACTGCAGCTTCAAGGTGAAGATCGACACCGACCGCTATCTCGGCCCCGAGCAGGCGACCGTGCGCCACCGCGGCGAGGCGGTCGGCCATGTCAGCACGATCGAGTACGGCTCGCAGTTCCTCGCCCTCGGCGGAGTCCACCATCTCACCGGCGGCTCGAAGAAGGAAGGCCGGGTCGCGTGCGAGCTGATGATGGCGCTCGGCAACCGGCATCCGGTCGAGCTCAAGATCGAGGGCGGCGCCAGCGTCGTCGTCGCCGCCGACAAGGCGCCGATCGTCGACGGCGTCGAGGAGCGGCGCATGCGCGTCGGCTGCGGCTCGGCGACGATCGGGATCTTCGCCAGGCAGTGGTTTGGTCACGTCGACGAGGTCGTCGTCGTCGACGATCACATCACGGGCGTCCTCTCGGAGCACCAGGCGGGCAAGTTCCTCGACATGGCGCCGAGTGGGATCCGCGTCCGCGGCCGCAAGTCGACGCCGGGGCGCTACTTCCAGGTCGCCAATCCCGGCTCGGGCTGGGGCGGCACCGACATCAGCGACCCGCTCGCGATCGTCGAGGGCTGGGACGCGAAGCACGGCGCGCATCCGGGGCTCAGGCTGCTGATGGTCTCGACCACCGGCGAGGACTCGGCATGGTTCGTCCTCGACGACGAGCTCGTGCCGCGGCGCGCCGACATGCCCGACGCCGTGCGCTGCGTCGTCGCGCGGATCGGCGAGAACTGCGAGCCGTCGCTTTGCTCGGTGCTCTATGTCGCCGGCGCCGGCGGGTCGCTGCGCGCCGGAGTCACCGAGAACCCGGTCGCGCTGACGCGCTCGATCAAGTCGCTGCTCGTCAACGTCACCTGCGGCGGCGCGCCGGTCTACGTTTGGCCGGGCGGCGGCATCACGGTGATGGTCGACGTCGCCAGGATGCCCGCCAACAGCTTCGGCTCGGTGCCGACGCCGGCGGTCGTCTCGCCGATCGAGTTCACGATGCGGGTCGACGACTATCGCGCGCTAGGTGGCCATCTCGATCGCGTGCGGCGGCTCGACGACGTCCTCGCGAGCGGCGGCTGGCGGGTGATCGGCGCCGAGCCGGGCGTGCCCTGGCCGCTGCGAGTGGCGACAGGGATGGATCGATGAGCGAGCCGGCCGCGCAAGGCGCCGTGCGTCGCCGCCTCGACGGCGGCCGCTGGCACTTCCAGCACGGGCCGATCGATTGCATCGTCGCCGTGGACGGCGATGCGCACGCGGTGGCCGCTGCTGTCGGACGTGCGTGGTCGCGCTTTCAGCCGCTTCTCGCCGAGCTGGCGGCGGAGCTGCCGCTGCTGCGCGCCGATCTCTCCGCGCTCCCTGCACCGCTTTGTTCGCCGCGCGGACCGGTCGCCCAGCGGATGGTCGCGGCGTGCCGGCCGCACGCCGCTGGCGGCCGCTTCATCACCGCGATGGCCGCGGTCGCCGGCAGCGTCGCCGAGGAGCTGATCGCGGCGTTCGACGATCCCGCGGTCGCCCGCGCGTCGGTCAACAACGGCGGCGACATCGCACTTCGCCTGCAGCCGGGAACGTCGTTCGCGATCGGCGTCTGCGCCGATCCTCTGCGCGGCCGCTTCGCGACGCCGCTCGACGGCCGCTTCACGATCGACTCGACGTCCGCGGTGCGTGGCATCGCGACCTCGGGCTGGCGTGGCCGCAGCTTCTCGCTCGGCATCGCCGACAGCGTCACCATCCTCGCGCCGAGCGCGGCGGCCGCCGACGCCGCGGCGACGATCGTCGCCAACGCAGTCGACGTCGACGACCCGCGCATCGTCCGCGCGCCGGCGAGCGCGCTGCGCGACGACAGCGATCTCGGCGATCGCCTCGTCACCCGCGACGTGCCGCCGCTGCCCGACGCACTCGTCGCCCTCGCGCTGGCGCGCGGCGCCGCCGAGGCGCGGGCGCAGGTCGCCGCTGGCCGCATCGTCGCCGCCGTGCTCTCGCTGCAGGGCCGCTGGTCGGTGGTCGGCGAGGTCGCCGCGGCGCTGTCGGCGAACCCGCTGCCGGCGGCGAAAGCGCTGCCTTCCCGTACTTCGTCGCGCGCCGCCGACGCGCGCACGCTCGCACCCTGCTGAACGCAAGAAAGGACTCCTCGATGCTGTACCCCGCCAGCGCCGCAGCCCCCGCGGTCGACGTGCGCAAGTTCGTCTGCACGGTCGAGGACGTTTGGCACGACAACGGCCCGCGCCTGGCGCGGCCACTGCGCCGCGGCAGCCTCGCCGCCGTCCTGCGCAACCCCTACGCCGGTCGCTACGTCGCCGACATCCAGCCGATGATGGAAGCGCTGAAGCCGCTCGGCCGCGAGATGGCGGCGCGCCTGGTCGAAGCGCTCGGCGGCGCGGCGGGCATCGAGGCGTACGGCAAGGGCGCCCTGATCGGGATCGGCGGCGAGCTCGAGCACGGCGCGCTCTGGCACGTCCCCGGCGGCTACGGCATGCGCGACCTGCTCGAAGGGTCGCATGCGATCGTGCCGTCGACGACCAAGATCGGCGCTGCCGGCGCCTCGATCGACGTGCCGATCCATCACCGTGTCGCCGCCTACGTGCGCAGCCACTTCGACTCGATCGAGGTGCGCGTCGCCGACGCGCCGCGGCCCGACGAGATGCTGCTCGTCATCGCCATGACAACCGGCGCGCGGCCGCACGAGCGTGTCGGCGGCCTTCGGGCTGACGAGATTGCGAAGTTCGATGGCCAGCGCTAGCGTGGCCACGAGCGCCGGCGCGCGGCTGCCGGCATGATCGCAGCATGGGGCAGAGTCGCAACGACACGGAGGACACGATGGAAGGAATGCAACGCAGGGAGTTCGTTCGTCACCTCGGCGCAGCGGGCCTGTTCGGGATCGCCGGCATGCCGCTCGCGTTCGCGGCGGCGACGATCAAGCCCGATGCGAAGAGCGCGCTGCTCGTCATCGACGTGCAGAACTGCTTCGTCACCGGCGGCACGCTGCCGGTCAAGGACGGCGAGCAAGTCGTTCCGGTCATCAACAAGCTCGCGGCGGCGTTCGAGAACGTCGTCGTCACCCAGGACTGGCACACTCCGGGCCACATCTCGTTCGCTTCGGCGCATGCCGGCAAGAAGCCGTTCGAGACAACCAAGCTCAGCTACGGTACCCAGGTGCTCTGGCCCGACCATTGCGTGCAGGGCACGCCAGACGCTGCGCTGGTGAAAGACCTCTCGCTGCCGAAGGCGCAGCTCATCATCCGAAAGGGCTACCACCAAGGCACCGACAGCTACTCGGCGTTCATGGAAGCCGA
>DASXIP010000255.1:0-5514 GCA_036497875.1 Caldimonas sp. | reverse complement strand
CTTCTTCGACACGCTCTCGCTGCCGTCGAGCCTGCTCGACGAGGCGCTGAAGCTCCTCCTCGACGAGGTCCGCACGCGGCTTCGCTATCTGTGCGACGTCGGCATCGGCTACCTCACGCTCGACCGCCAGAGCCGCACGCTCTCGGGCGGCGAGGTGCAGCGCATCAACCTGACGACTGCGCTCGGCACCTCGCTCGTCAACACCATGTTCGTCCTCGACGAACCGTCGATCGGCCTGCACCCGCGCGACATCGGCCGCATCGTCGAGGCGATGCACCGCCTGCGCGACGCCGGCAACACGCTCGTCGTCGTCGAGCACGACCCGGCCGTGATGCTCGCCGCCGACCGCCTGATCGACATGGGCCCGGGCCCGGGCGAGCGCGGCGGCCGGATCGTCTTCGACGGCACGCCCGAGGCGATCAAGAGCGCCGACACGCTGACCGGCGCGTACCTCGGCGCGCGCAAGCAAGTCGCGATGGGGATCAAGCGGCTCGTCAGCGATGCGACGCCGCGCCTGATCGTGCAGGGCGCGCGCGACCACAACCTGAAGAACGTCGCGGTCGAGATTCCGCTCCATCACCTCGTCTGCGTCACCGGCGTCTCGGGGTCGGGCAAGAGCACGCTGATGCAGGACGTGCTCTTCCCTGCCTTGCAGCGCCACTTCGGCAAGGCGACCGAGACGCCCGGTGCGCACGACGCGCTGCTCGGCGCCGAGCGGCTCGGCGAGGCGGTTTTCGTCGACCAGAGCCCGATCGGCAAGACGGCGCGCTCGAACCCGGCGAGCTACGTCGGCGCGTTCGACGAGATCCGCAAGATCTTCGCCGTCGAGCCGATGGCGGTGCAGCGCGGCTACGGCGCCGGCATGTTCAGCTTCAACGCCGGCAACGGCCGCTGCCCGACGTGCGGCGGCTCGGGCTTCGAGCACGTCGAGATGCAGTTCCTCTCCGACGTCTATTTGCGCTGCCCCGATTGCGACGGCCGCCGCTTCCGCGCGGAAATCCTCGACGTCAAGATCGACCGCAGGATGCCTGGCGACGTCATGCGCGAGCTCTCGGTCGCCGACGTCCTCGAGCTCACCGTCGCCGAAGCGGTCGCGCTCTTCCGCGACGACCGCGAAGTCGTCCGCCTGCTGCAGCCGATCGTCGACGTCGGCCTCGAGTACGTGAAGCTCGGCCAGCCGGTGCCGACGCTCTCGGGCGGCGAGGCGCAGCGCTTGAAGCTCGCGGGCTTTCTCGCCGAGGCGGCGCAGGGCCGGAGCGCGTCGCGCCAGCCGGTCGCGAAGAAGGGAACGCTGTTCCTCTTCGACGAGCCAACGACGGGCCTGCACTTCGACGACATCGCCAAGCTGATGCGGTCGTTTCGCAAGCTCCTCGAAGCAGGCCACTCGATCGTCGTCATCGAGCACAACCTCGACGTCATCCGCGCCAGCGACTGGCTGATCGACCTCGGCCCGGAAGGCGGCGACGCCGGCGGCGAGGTCGTCGCGACCGGGACGCCGGAAGACGTCAAGCGCCACGCCAGCTCGCACACCGCGAAGGCGCTGCGCGACTACGACCGCGCGCTCGGCTTCGAAGGCGCGGCGGTCGAAGAGGGCGCTCCGCTGCAGTATCTGCTGAAGCCCGTGCGCGCGCGGCTCGCGGTCGACGAGCAGATCCGGATCGTCAATGCGCGCGAGCACAACCTGAAGTCGCTCGACGTCGCCATCCCGCGCGGCAAGTTCTCGGTCGTCACCGGCGTCTCCGGCTCGGGCAAGTCGACGCTCGCGTTCGACATCCTCTTCAACGAAGGCCAGCGCCGCTATCTCGAATCGCTGAACGCCTACGCGCGCTCGATCGTCCAGCCGGCCGGCCGGCCCGAGGTCGACGCCGTCTACGGCATTCCGCCAACGGTCGCGATCGAGCAGCGCCTCTCGCGCGGCGGCAGGAAGAGCACGGTCGCGACGACGACCGAGGTCTGGCATTTCCTCCGTCTGCTCTACGTCAAGCTCGGCGTCCAGCACTGCGTCGTCGATGGCTCGCCGGTGCAGCCGCAGAGCGCCGAGAGCATCGCCGCGCAACTCCTGCGCGACCACGTCGGCGAGCACGTCGGCCTGCTCGCGCCGCTGGTGGTTGCGCGGAAAGGCGTCTACACCGACCTCGCCAAGTGGGCGAAGGCGCGCGGCCACAGCCACCTGCGCGTCGACGGCGAGTTCATGAAGGTCGACCCGTGGCCGCGCCTCGACCGCTTCAAGGAGCACACGCTCGAGCTGCCGGTCGGCGACCTCGTCGTCAGCGCCGAGAGCGAAGGCGAGCTGCGCGACCTGCTCGCCAAGGCGCTCGACGTCGGCAAGGGCGTGATGCACCTGCTTGCGCCGCTCACGGGGCTGCGCGCATCGATGCTCGCCGGAACGCCGACCCGGAAGGTCGGCGCGGTTAAGGTCTTCTCGACCAAGCGCGCGTGCCCGACCTGCGGCAAGAGCTACCCCGAGCTCGACCCGCGCATGTTCAGCTACAACAGCAAGCACGGCTGGTGCACGCTGTGCGTCGGCACCGGTCTCAAGCTGACGCGCGAGCAGCGCAAGGCGTACGACGACTCGATCCGCGACGATGACGACCGCGGTCGCGAGCAGAGCTTCCCGTCGGAGGAGAGCGAGGTCGAGGGCGTCGTCGACGAGCCATGCCCCGAGTGCGCCGGCACGCGGCTGAATCCGGTCTCGCGCAAGGTCACGTTCGAAGAGCAGTCGATCGCCTGGATCGCGCAATGGTCAGTGACCGACGCGAGGAAGTGGGTCGAGCAGCTGCAGCTCACTGGCCGCGACGCCGAGATCGCGCGCGACGTCGTCAGCGAGATCAAGAGCCGCCTCGAGTTCCTCGAGGAAGTCGGCCTCGGCTACCTGACGCTCGACCGCGCCGCGCCGACGCTTTCGGGAGGCGAGGCACAGCGCATCCGCCTCGCGGCGCAGCTCGGCTCGAACCTGCAGGGCGTCTGCTATGTGCTCGACGAGCCGACGATCGGCCTGCACTCGCGCGACAACGCCATCCTGCTCGACGCGCTCGGCAAGCTCGCCGACAAGGGCAACACGCTCGTCGTCGTCGAGCACGACGAAGACACGATCCGGCGCGCCGACCACATCATCGACATCGGCCCGGGCGCGGGCAAGCGCGGCGGCCGGCTCGTCGCCACCGGCAGCGCGACCGAGCTCGCGTCGCACCCCGACTCGGTGACGGGCAGGCTGCTCGCGCGGCCGCTCGTCCACCCGCTGCAGCCGCGCCGGCCGGTCGTGCCGCCCACGGCCGCGAGCGAGCGCAAGGAGAGCGCAAACAACGCGCTGCTCACGATCCACGGCGCGACGCTGCACAACCTGCAGCAGATCACCGTCGACCTCCCGCTCAAGCGCCTGGTCGCCGTCACCGGCGTCAGCGGCTCGGGCAAATCGACGCTCGCGCGCGACGTCCTGCTCGCCAACCTGCAGTTCATCAACACCCGCGGTGCGCGGCCGAACTGGCAAGGCTGCGAGAAGATCGACGGCTGGGGCTGGATCGACCGCGTGCTCGAGGTCGACCAGACGCCGATCGGCAAGACGCCGCGCTCGTGCCCGGCGACCTACATCGGCTTCTGGGACACGATCCGGAAGCTCTTCGCCGAGACGCTGGAAGCGAAAGCGCGCGGCTACGCGCCGGCGCGCTTCTCGTTCAACACCGGCGAGGGTCGCTGCCCGGGCTGCGAAGGGCAGGGCGTGAAGACGATCGAGATGAGCTTCCTGCCCGACGTCAAGCTGCCGTGCGACGTCTGCCACGGCGAGCGCTTCAACGCCGAGACGCTGGCCGTGAGCTGGCGCGGCAAAAGCATCGGCGACGTGCTGAAGATGGAGGTCGACGAGGCGGTCGACTTCTTCGCCTCGATGCCCTCGATCGCGCACCCGTTGCAGCTGCTCAAGGACGTGGGCCTGGGCTACCTCACGCTCGGCCAGCCATCACCGACGCTCTCGGGCGGCGAGGCGCAGCGCATCAAGCTCGTCACCGAGCTCTCGAAAGTCAGGGACGACGTCGGCAAGCGCGGTAACAAGGCGCCGCACACGCTCTACGTGCTCGACGAGCCGACGGTGGGGCTGCACATGGCGGATGTCGAGCGGCTGATCCGGGTGCTGCATCGGTTAGTCGATGGCGGGCACAGCGTGGTCGTGATCGAGCACGACCTGGATGTGATCGCGGAGGCGGATTGGGTGGTCGACCTGGGGCCGGAGGGTGGGGTGAACGGCGGGCGCGTCGTTGCCGAGGCCGTGCCGGAACGGCTGATCACCTTGGGCGAGAGCCACACTGGCACGGCACTGCGACCCGTGCTGACCCGCGTGGCCGTGGAAACGTTGGCTGCCGCGTAGCCCAGCGACTGCTCTCGGGCCATCAGCGGACGCTCGTGACGGGCAGCTTCACTGTCATTCAACTGGCCGAGCACGCCGGCCGCGCCTGTCGGGCGATCGACTCGGCGCACTGGACGTCGTGGCTGCCACGGTCTCGAGGTGGAGCAGCACGCTCCAGGCGCTGGCCATGTCGCGCCCGGTGTTTGCGCAGTTTGCTGGCACGCGTCGAGGCCGTTCCGCATGTCGCCGCCGTCTGGGCCCGGCACTGCCCGAAGACCTAACCCGAACATTTCACCAGTTCGTCGATCTCTGCCGATGCGAGGCGGATTGGCGTTGGTCAGGGCCGGTCTTGCGGTCGAAGGCACGTACGGGATGGGGTTGAGCTGTCTTTGAGGACAGGACCCCCTTACCCCCGTTGTTTGTCATCGTGCTGGGGACAGCACTGGATGGGGTTCAATGACTGCTGTGTGACTGAGAACGTGAGTACGGAGGACAAGGTCGACCGACTGAAACTGCGGCTTGGCAGTCACCCAGTGCAAACGTGGGAACGAATCCAACGGGTCGGGTGCGGCGACTTGCTTGCTTGAAAGCCGGACGTTCGGCCGCCTGCGCGTGCGGCCGCGCAGTGCGGAGACCCTTGATCACTTCTTTGTGGCCGTTCTTCTTGTGCTTTGCTTCCATCAGTGTCTCGCAGATCGGCAGGAAGCTGCCAAACGTGAGCACCGAATCTGCAACAGCGCTGAGGCTCTCCAGGCGCTTGTTGATCGAATCGTGATGCGCGCTGGTCGTCTTGTTGTCCAGCCGGATCAGGCCGGCGAGGAGCTGGAACAGGCCTTTCATCATGGCCGGTGTGTCGGGTTGCACCACGGCGAGCGTGAGGTTCATCCCCTTGACCGTGTCCGGGTTGGACACGATACCGAGCATCTCAAGGATCCTCACCTCGGCGGCGACGGTGACCACCACCGACGACGACCGCACTCGCAATGCCGCGCCTGGACGGCGCGTGCAGGCCGTCCGTCCTTCCTCGGAAGTAGCGTGCATCCGCTTCGAGCGGTTGCAGTTCCTCCAAGCCTCGGAATCCCAGCAGCTTCAGCTTGCGTTCCAACGCGCCTGATTCGATATGGAAGGTCCACGGCTCGCCGAGCTCGGCCACTCGCCGGCCGAGCGCCGATCCGGGG
>DASXIP010000254.1:0-1613 GCA_036497875.1 Caldimonas sp. | reverse complement strand
TCTCGCGCGTCAGCGCGAACGCCTTGCTGTCGACGCCGAACAGCTCGTACGTCTCCGGCGACCACCACAGCACGTCGGCGGCGATGTCGAGCTCGTAGGCGCCCATCTGGCCCGCGCTCAGCGCCAGGCGGAGCCGCTCGCGCTCGATACGAAGCATCGCTTCGGCCTGCCGGGTCTCGGTGACGTCGGCCATGACGCTGATCAGGCGCTGCGGCTTGCCGCCGGGACCGCGCGCCGTGACCGAGCAGCGGCCGGAGAGCCAGAGCGTCGCGCCATCCGGACGCACGACCCGGAGCTCGGCAGCGAACGAGTCCTGTTGCTCCGCCAATTCGCAGAACCGCTTCGTCAGGTGGCGATCGTCGGGGTGCAGTGCGGCGACGAATTCGTCGTCCGGGCCGCCGACCCTTCCCTTGCCGTCGACCAGGTCGAGGCCGAACAGCGCCATCCCTTCGCGCGACCAGATCCGGGTCCCGGTCGTGTAGTCGGTCTCCCAGTAGCCCATGCGGCCGGCCTTCAGCGCGGCGCCGAAGCGAGCCTCGCTTTCGCGCATGGCGGCGAAGGCGCGCATCCGCTCGGTGACGTCGGCGCCGGCGACGAAGATGCCGGTGACCTTGTCGCCGGCGTCGCGGATCGGCTGGTAGACGAAGTCGAGGAAGCACTCGGTGACAGCGCCGCCCGGGATCGGCTGCACCTCGTACTTCGCGCCGCTCGCCGCATACGCGTCGCCGCTGGCGAAGACGTTGTCGAGCAGCGCGACATAGCCCTGCGCGGCCACTTCGGGCAGCGCCTCGGCGACCGTCTTGCCGAGCACGGGGCGATGGCCGACGAGCTGCATGTAGGCCGGGTTGGCGATCCTGATCGTGTGCGCCGGGCCCTCGAGCACGGCCATGAAGATCGGCGCCTGCTCGAACAGCCGCGCCAGACGGTCGCGCTCCTTCGTCAGCCGGCGCGCGGCCAGGACCTGTTTCGTCGTCTCGGTGCAGACGACGAGAGCACCGCCGATGCCGTTCGCCGCCGTCTCGTCGTCGATCGGGCTGTAGCTATAGGTCCAGTAGACGTCGTCGAGTCGGCCGTGGCGCGTGATCGGCACGAGCTGGTCGACGTGCCACGTCGCTCCCCGGCCCGACACGACCTGGTCGATCTGCGGCCCGATGATCGGCCAGATCTCGTCCCAGACCTCGCGTGCCGGCCGGCCGAGCGATACCGGATGGCGCTCGGGGCCGATCGATTCGCGATAGGCGTCGTTGTAGAGGCAGGCGAGCTGGGGACCCCACCAGATGTACATCGGGTGGCCGGTATTGAGCATGAGGCGAACGACCGTGCGCAGCGACTGCGGCCAGTCGGCGGGCGGGCCGAGCGACGAGCCCGACCAGTCGTGCGCCCGCATCAGCGCTCCCATCTCGCCGCCGCCGAGCAGGAAATCGGGCAGCTTCGTCATCGCGCCGATGCTAGCGACAACGGCGAGCCGGTCGTCGGGCCGCGGCCAATCAACGCGCTGGCGCGTTGCCGAGCAGGCGGGTCAGGAACGCCCGCGTCCTTTCGTGGCGCGGCCGCGAGAGCAGCTCGTCGGGGCTGCCTTCCTCGACGACGATGCCGCCGTCCATGAACGCGAC
>DASXIP010000253.1:0-13734 GCA_036497875.1 Caldimonas sp. | reverse complement strand
GCGAGACGTAGATGAGGTGCGGGTAGTCGGCCGCGAGCGACGCGTGATCGAGGCCGAGCGAGGCCATCAACCCCGGCCGGAAGTTCTCGAGGACGACATCGCTGGTTCCGATCAGCTCGCGCGCCGCGGCACGGCCCGCTTGCGACTGGATGTCGACGACGACGCTCTTCTTGTTGCGGTTGAACGAGCGGAAGAAGCCGATCCCGAGGCCGGGCAGCGTCCTCGTCTTGTCGCCGCCGGGCGGCTCGACTTTGATCACCTCGGCACCGAGATCGGCGAGGATCATTCCGCAGGTCGGGCCCATCACCATGTGGCTGAACTCGACGACGCGGATGCCGTCGAGCGGCAGGCCGGAATGCTCGCTCGTCGTCATGCCGGCGGCGCGTGGCGCGCTGCGTGCGACTCGGGGTGGAACGTCTTCGGCAGGCCGGGCCGCCACAAGGTGCCGTGCAGCGTTTCGCCGGCGAGCCAGCCGGCGACCTTGGCGCGCAGCGCGAGCAGCTGCTCGAGGTCGACGCCGGTCGCGATGCCCATGCTCGTGAGCATGAAGGCGAGGTCCTCGCTCGCCGCGTTACCGCTCGCGCCCGGCGCGTGCGGGCAGCCGCCGATGCCGGCGAGCGACGCGTCGAAGCGGGCGACGCCGGTCTGCATCGCCGCCAGCACGTTGGCGAGCGCGAGGCCACGCGTGTCGTGGAAGTGGCCGCACCAGAAGCGCTCGCCCGCGATCCGGCGTGCCTGCTCGAGGAGCGTCTGCACCGCGCGCGGGTCGGCGAAGCCGACGGTGTCGGCGATGCTGATGCGGTCGCAGCCGGCGTCGAGCAGACCATCGATGCAGCGCAGCACGTCGCTCGTCCTCACTTCGCCCTGGATCGTGCAGCCGAAGGCGGTGCCGACGCCGCCCTCGATCAGCGTGCCAGCGCCTGCCGCGTCGCGCGCGGTACGGATGCGCCGAATCTCGGCGATCACCTCGTCCGGGGTCTTGCGAAGGTTGGCGAGACTGTGCGCGTGGCTCGCGGACAGCGGCACCAGCAGCAGATCGGCGCGGGCCTCGAATGCGCGCTCGGCGCCCTTCAGATTCGGCACCAGCACCGACACGAAGAGATCGGGCAGCGTCCTGGCGTAGGCGACCAGCTCGGCGGTGTCGGCGAGCTGCGGCAGCAAGCGCGCCGGCACGAACGAGCCGACCTCGATCTCGCCCACGCCGGCATCGTGCGCGGCGCGGATCCATTCCTTCTTGCGATCGGTCGCGAGCACGGTCGCGATGCTCTGCAGGCCGTCACGCAGGCCGACCTCGCGGACGACGACGCTGGCGGGAAGGCTCGACATGGCGGCGGGTCTCCGGGTCGCCGGTCGTGGCGGCCGGCGTCGGGCGCCACTCTAGACGTTCCGCCGTTTTCCGGCCGTGGTGGTTCGGAATCTCCGCGGTTCCGGAACGGAACCTCAAAGCGCATCATCGCGGCCGTGCGCGATCTCGACGTCAAGACGCTGCGCCTGTTCGTCGCGGTGTGCGAGTGCCGCACGATGGCGCGCGCCGCCGAGCAGGAGCACATCGAGCCGTCGGCGATCAGCAAGCGCGTCGCCCAGCTCGAGAGTGATCTCGGCGTCGAGCTGCTGATGCGCGGCCGCCGCGGTGTCTTGCCGACGCCAGCGGGGCTTGCCCTGCTCGACCACGCGCGCACGGTGCTCTTCACGATGGACCGGATCGCCGGCGACGCGGCGGCGTTCAGCGAAACCGGCGGCATCCGCGGCCACGTCAGGCTGATCGCGACGGCGTCGGCGATCGCCGAGGCGCTGCTCGACGACATCGCCGCATTCATGCGCGAGCCGGCCAACCGCAACATCAAGGTCGACATCGAGGAGCGCTTCTCGCGTGACCTCGTCCGCAAGGTGAAGGAGGGCAGTGCCTCGGTCGGCATCTGCTGGGACAGCATCGACTTCGAGGGCCTGCGCCATCGGCCGTACCGACGCGACCGGCTCGCGCTCGCCGTCCACGCCAGCCATCCGTTCGCCGATCGCGCCACGATCCGCGTCGAGCAAACGCTCGACGCCGAGCACGTCGGCCTGCCGCCGCAGACTGCGGTGCACACGATGCTGCAGCGCGCTGCGGCGAAGGCGGGACGCGCGATCTCGTACCGCGTCATCGTCTCCAACTTCGACGCTGCGCTGCGCGTCGTCGCCGCCAACCTCGGCGTCAGCGTCGTTCCGCTCGAGGTCGGCAGGCGCAGCGCCGCCGGCCTCGACCTCCGCATGGTGCCGATCAGCGATCCCTGGGCCGAGCGCAGCTTCGCGATCTGCTTTCGCCAGTTCGAGACGCTGCAGCCCGCGAGTCAGCGCCTCGTCGCCCACCTGCAGGACCGCGCCGCGCAGGCCGGGGCGGTGCCGTGAGCGCGCTGGCACGGCGGCGCTGCGATGTCGGCGACGATCGCCCCGTGTCGGCCAGCGGCATCCGATCTCTCATGCGCGCGTCGCGGCGCCTGCCGCGCACAACGCCCCGATGAGGGGCCAGGCGCGCACGGTCGCCGCGCTCGGCACAGCGCAGACGCTCGCCTGGGCGTCGTCGTACTACCTGCCGGCGGTGCTCGCAGCGCCGATGGCACGCGATCTCGGCATCGCGATGCCGATGGTGTTCGCGGCATTCTCGGCAGCGTTGCTTGTCTCGGCGGTGCTCGGCCCGCGGGCCGGCGCGGCGATCGACCGCTGGGGTGGCCGGCCGGTGTTGATCGCGACCAATGTCCTGTTCGCGCTCGGCCTCGCCGCGCTCGCCGTGGCCCGCGGCCCGTGGACCTTGTTCGCGGCTTGGGTGATCCTCGGCGTCGGCATGGGCAGTGGCCTCTACGAGGCGGCGTTCGCTGCGCTGGTGCGCCTGTACGGTGCCGCTTCGCGCAACGCGATCACTGGCATCACGCTGATCGCCGGATTCGCGAGCACGGTCGGCTGGCCGCTGACGGCACTCCTCGAGAGCCGCGTCGGCTGGCGCGGCGCGTGCTGGACCTGGGCCGGGCTCCATCTGCTGGTCGGCATCCCGCTCAACGGCTTGCTGCCGCGCGCCCCGGCGGTGCCCGCGGAATCGATTGTCGCTGTTGGGTCGACCGCACGACGTGACCGCGAACCTGGTCGCGCCGCGGTCCTGCTCGCCGTCGTCTTCGCTGCGACCTGGTTTGTCAGCACCGCGATGGCGGCGCACCTGCCGCGCCTGCTGCAGGCGAGTGGCGCGACGCTCGCGGCGGCGGTCGCCATCGGCGCGCTCGTCGGTCCGGCGCAGGTCGCCGGCCGCCTGCTCGAGTTCGGGCTCTTGCGCCGCATCCATCCTCTGCTGTCGGCAAGGCTTGCCGCGACGCTGCATCCGCTCGGCGCTGTCTTGCTGATGATCGTCGGCGGGCCGGCCGCGGCGCCATTCGCGATCCTGCACGGCGCCGGCAACGGCATCCTGACGATCGCCAAGGGGACGCTGCCGCTCGTCCTGTTCGGCGCGCTCGGCTACGGCGAGCGCCAGGGCTGGCTGATGGTGCCGGCGCGGATCGCGCAGGCGCTCGCGCCATGGCTGTTTGGCCTCGTCCTCGACCACTGGGGTGCGGGGGCGCTGTGGCTATCGGCAGCCGTCGGCTCGGTCGCTCTCGGCGCGCTGCTGGCAATGCCCGCGCCATCGGGTGCTGCCGTGGAAGCGGCTCGGCGCGCCTGACCGTCGTAGTCGGGCTTGCGCTCAGGCCACGCGCGCCGCCTGGCTGGAGACCAGGCCGCCGCGGCCGCGTGAGTGGTGGCGACGCTAGTTCAGGACGACCGCGAGATGGTCGAGGCCCATGCGGTAGATGCCGGCGATCGCTTTCTTCGCGTCGGCATCGGTGGTGCCTTCGTTGACCTTGAAGTGCGAGCTCCAGACGACCGTCGAGCCGTCCTTGTGCGGCTTGACCTGCAAGGTCGAGACGTACTCGGTGATTGGCGCCGGCGAGTCGATGATGCGGTAGCGCACCAGGCGCGAAGTCGGGTTGTAGGTGACCAGCTCCTCGGTGAAGCGGGCGCCGTCGTTCGCGGTCAGCACGCGCACCGTGCCGTGCGCGTTGCCGACGCCCTGCGTGATCTCGGTGCGAGCGAACGCGGGATGCCAGGTCTGCCAGCCGTCGAAGTCCTTGATCGCGTCCCAGGTGTGCGTCGGCGAGGCGGCGACGTCGACCTGCTCGCTGACCGAGACTTGCCGGTCGCCGGCGAGCGCGCCCGAGGCGCCGCAGACGACCAGGGCGGCCGCGATGCAACGGATCGCGACGAGCGACGCTCGCGTCGCGCGGCGCGCTGGTTGCTGCGCTTGCGGCGGCGGGAGATCGGGTGTCGTGTGTTCTTGAAGGCGAGACATGGTGCTCCGGAAATGTCAGCGGCCGGATCTGGCCGCGTTCGCAGTGTCGGCAGCATCGATCATCGTGACCACGGCAGGCTTGCCCAAATTGCGAGCGCCGCCGGACCACGCACGCACGTGCAGACCGTTGCGCAGCGCCAGCGCGACCGCCTCGGTCCGCGTCGCGACACCGAGCTTTGCGAACACCGCAGCGAGATGGTGATCGACGGTCCGCACCGAGCGGAACAGTCGCCTTGCGATCGCCGAGTTGCGCAGCCCTTCGCAAAGGAGCAGCAGCACTTCGAACTCGCGAGCGGTGAGCAGGTACGGATTGGATCGGGTCGTTGCGCGCATCGCCGGAATTCTCGACAGTGACGGCGCTCGAGCAAGCACGAACGCGTCTGCGCGGGCGTTTCTGGACGCCGGGTCAGCAATCCCGGACGACGTGCCAGCGCCGGCACGGCGCCATCGGCGGGCGAGTCGCGCGGCGGCGCGCCGCCGCTCAATGCGCTTGCGCGCCGCCCGGTTCGACGCTGCGTGTCGGGCCGACGCCGATGCGCTCGAACGCGCGCGCGAGCTGGAGCACGGCGAGGTCGCCATGGGGCTTGCCGATCAGCTGCACGCCCATCGGCAGGCCGTTCGCGCCGAAGCCGGCCGGAATCGCGATCGACGGCAAGCCGGCCAGCGTCGCGTAGATCACGACCTCCATCCAACGGTGGTAGGTGTCCATCGCGCGGCCGGCGATCTCCTTCGGCCAGCGCCACTCGGCGGGGAACGGCCAGACCTGCGCGGTGGGCAGCGCGAGCGCGTCGTAGCTCTCGAACAAGCTCGCCATGTGGCTATGGAAGGCGGTGCGCTCGGCGCACGCGTGCACCGTCTGCATGCCGGTGAGGCCTTGGCCCTGGTCGTACTCCCAAAGCGCTTCCGGTTTGATGCGGGCGCGGTTCTCCGGCTTCTCGAGGAACGGCGCGATGCGCGCGGCGACGATCCAGCGCCGCCAGACGAGCCACGTCCGCCAGAGGCGCTCGGGCGCGAAGCCGAGCGCGACCGGCTCGACCGTGCCGCCGGCGTCTTCGATCTTCGCGAGCGCACCAGCGCAGAGCTCGACGATGCCCGGTTCCATCGCAAGATAGCCGTCGAGATCGCCGAGCCAGCCGATGCGAACGTCGCGCGCATCGAAGTCGTCCACCTTCGCGGCGAACGACTCCTTGGCCGCGATCGAGAGCGGCACGCGCGGGTCCCAGCCCGCCTGGAGGTCGAGTAGCGCGGCGACGTCGCGCACCGTGCGGCCCATCGGGCCTTCGGTGCTGAGAAGCGCGACCCAGACGTCGGCCGCGGGCCAGCGCGGAACGCGCCCCTGGCTCGGCCTGAAACCGTAGACGTCGTTCCAGCCCGCGGGGTTGCGGAGGCTCCCCATGAAGTCGCTGCCGTCGGCGACCGGCAGCATGTGCGTCGCCAGCGCGACCGCGGCGCCGCCGCTCGAGCCGCCGGCCGACTTCGTGCGGTCGAAAGCGTTGCGGGTGACGCCGAAGACCTCGTTGAAGGTGTGCGAGCCGAGGCCGAACTCAGGGGTGTTGGTCTTGCCGACGACGATGCAGCCGGCGGCCTTCATCCGCTCGACCATCAGCGCGTCGTGCTCGGGGACGTGGTCGGCAAGGAGCGGCGAGCCGAGCGTGCTCAAGATGCCCTTGGTCTCGGCGGCGTCCTTGATCGCCTGCGGCATGCCGTGCATCCAGCCCATGCTCTCGCCGCGGGCGAGCATCGCATCGCGCGCGTCGGCCTGGCGTAGCAGTCCGGCTTCGTCCTGGACGCTGACGATTGCGTTGACGGCTGGATTGACGGCGGCGATGCGGGCGAGCGTTGCGCGCATGACTTCGCGGCACGAGACATCCCTGGCGTGGATCGTGCGCGAGAGCGCGTCGGCATCGAGATCGGTCAGCTTCAAGGCATCTCCTCGGGAACCGGCCGCGAGCGCTTCCGATCAGCGCGAGCCGAACATCATCTGCCGCGCGATCGCGGACTTGACCGGGCCGAGCCGCTGCAGCCCGGCGATGCCGAGGCCGCGCGCCGTGCCGAGACCCGGCAGCGACCAGGTGAAGCTGCGCGCCAGGAAATCGGTCGCCGCGATCATCGCCCAGCGGTCCGGCGCGCGTTGCCACTCGAGCCTGCGCAGCGCCGCGTCGACGTCGCGGCTCCTCGCCAGCGAGCGGACCAGCTCGAACGCATCGCGCATGCCGAGGTTGAGGCCCTGGCCGGCGACCGGATGCAGCGTTTGCGCCGCGTTGCCGATGCGCACGGTGCGGCCGTCGGCGAGCGTGCGCTCGGCGGTCAGGCCGAGCGGAAACGCCTTCAGCGGCGTCACGCTCGCGAGGCGCGGCGTGCGCGGATGAAAGATCGTGTTGAGGACGGCGACGCGCTGGGCATCGTCGAGACCTTGCACCGGATCGTCGCGGCTGTCGGTGCACCAGACGAGGCCGGCGCGGCCATCGCGCATTGGCAGCAGCGCGGCCGGCCCGTGGCGCGTGAAGCGCTCGTAGGCGACGCCGGATTCGATCCCGGCCGTGCCGGCCGCCGCCGGAACGAACTCGGCGACGCCGACCCACCCGGTCTGCGCGTAGTCGTGGCGCAGCGCGGGGCGGCGCGTGCCGGCGACGAGCTCGGTCCGGGCCGAGGTCGAGAACACGCCGCCTTCGGCGACCACCGCGAGATCGAAACGCTCGGCCACGCCGGCGTCGACCTCGACGCCGCCGCTCGGCGCCGCGAGGTTCTTCAGCGCCGTCACGGCCGTACCGAAGCGGCTCGCGAGCCGCTTCGGCGCCTGCGCCGTGGCTTCGAGCCACGCCGCTTGCAGCGGCGCGACGATCTCGCCGTAGCGCAGGACGGCGCCGAGCATCGGCACCGCCTCGTCGATGGCCCGGATCGTCAGCTCGGGCTCGGCGAGGCGCGGCGCGACGGCGGCGAGCAGCGACGGCGCGTTCTGCGAGACGTGCACCTCGCGGATCGGCTGCGCGACCTCGGGCCGCCAGGCGCCGAGCCGCTGCAGCAAGTGGACGCTGCCGAGCGAGAGGGCGAGCGTGCGCGGATCGCCGGCGACGTCCTTGGCGAGCGGCCGCGCGTCGAACAGCGTGATCTCGGCGTCGACGAGCGTCATCGCTGCATGCAGCGCGAGGCTCAGGCCGACCGGCCCGGCGCCGATCACCGCGAGTTTCAAGACAGTCGATTCGTTCATGCCGGCACACCCGTCATGGGGATGGTTTTCCGAGGCGCCGCCGTATTATTCGCCGCACCCGACTGTTCGGGCGACGTCAGGAGACCCTCGCCATGGCGCTGATGGATTTCATCAAGAAACAGTTCATCGACATCATCGAGTGGACCGAGGACAGCGACGGCACCCTCGCCTGGCGCTTCCCGATGGAGGACCGCGAGATCCAGAACGGCGGCTCGCTCACCGTCCGCGAATCGCAGGTCGCGATGTTCGTCAACGAGGGCAAGGTCGCCGACGTCTTCGGCCCCGGCCGCTACACGCTGACGACGGCGACGCTGCCGATCCTGACCTACCTGCAGAACTGGGACAAGCTCTTCAAGAGCCCGTTCAAGAGCGACGTCTACTTCTTCAGCACCCGCCAGCAGATCGACCAGCGCTGGGGCACCAGCCAGCCGGTGACGATCCGTGACAAGGACTTCGGTGCGGTGCGGCTGCGCGCTTTCGGCAACTACAGCTACCGCATCGCCGACCCACGCCTGTTCTACAACGAGATCTCGGGTACGCGCGAGCGCTACATGACCGAGGAGCTCGACGGCCAGCTGCGCGGCCTGATGCTGCAGTACATCTCGGACGCGGTCGGCGCGAGCGGCGTTCCGTTCCTCGATCTCGCCGCCAACCAGGTCGAGTTCGCGAAGGCGCTGCAGGAAGCGACCGCGCCGGCGTTCGCCAAGCTCGGCCTGAAGCTCGAGCTGGTGACGATGCAGAACGTTTCGCTGCCCGACGACCTGCAGAAGATCCTCGATCAGAAGATCGGCATGGGCATGGTCGGCAACGACATGGGCAAGTTCATGCAGTACCAGACCGCGCAGGCGATCCCGACGCTCGCCGCCGGTGCCGGCTCGGGCGAGGGCGGCAGCATCGTCGGCACCGGGGTCGGCCTCGGCGCCGGCGTCGCGCTCGGCCAGGTGATGGCGAACCAGCTCGGCCAGGGCCTTGCTGCTGCCGCGCCGGCAGCGGCCGCGGCCGCGGCCAGCGCTGCCCAGGCGACATCGGGCGTCAAGCCGGAAGACGTGATGACGACGCTCGAGCGCCTCGGCGAGATGAAGACCAAGGGCATCCTGACCCAGGAAGAGTTCGACGCCAAGAAGGCCGAGCTCCTGAAGAAGCTCACCTGATGCGACCAAGGAGTCGATGAAAGAGGGGCCTTGCGGCTCCTCTTTCGCATCCACGCATTCGCTTGGCCACCACCGACCCGCCGCCTCAGCGCGCCTATCGCGCGGCGTGCCCGAACTGCGGCGCGCCGGTCGAGTTCCGCTCGGCGGCATCGCCGTTCGCGGTCTGCAGCTTCTGCCGCTCGACGGTCGTTCGCTCCGGCGACGAGCTGCGAAAGATCGGCGAGAGCGCCGAGCCGTTCGACGACCACACACCGCTCCAGCTCGGCGTCGCCGGCCGCTACCAGGGCGCGCCGTTCACGCTCGTCGGCCGCCTCCAGTACCGCTATTCAGACGGGACCTGGAACGAATGGCACGCGCTGTTCGAGAGCGGCCCCGAGCAGCAGAAATCGGGCTGGCTCTCCGAGGACAACGGTCGCTACGTCGTCGCCTTCGATGCGGCGCTGACGACCCCGGTGCCGCCTCAGGAGCAGCTGCGGCCGGGGGCGCCGCTCACCGTCGAGGGCCAGAGCTGGACGGTCGCCTCGGTCGTCGCGGCGAAGCTGATCGCCGCCGAAGGCGAGCTGCCGAAGCGGCCGAACCTCGAGCACGGCTTCGTTGTCGCCGACGTGCGCTCGAGCCGCGGCGAGGTCGGCACGCTCGACTACACCGACCCGGCACGGCCGGCGTGGTCGATCGGCACGTCGGTCGTCTTGTCGGAGCTCGCGCTGACCGGCTTGCGCGAAGAGAGCGCGAAGACGCTCGCCGGCCGCACCTTGCAGTGCCCGAACTGCGGCGCAGCGCTGCAGGTCAAGCTGGCGATGACGCAGTCGATCGTCTGCGGCCAGTGCAAGTCGGTGATCGACCTGACGTCGGCAGCGCAGGGCAACGTCGGCGGCGACCTCGCGCACTATGCGCAGGCCCACGGCAGCGAGCCGCAGATCCCGCTCGGCAGCGTCGGCACGCTCGCGCTCGGCAGCGCCGCGCCGTTGCCGTGGCAGCTCGTCGGCTACGTCGAGCGGTGCGAGATCGCGCAGAGCGCCGGCGACGAGGAGTCGTTCTGGCGCGAGTACCTGCTCTACCACCGCACCCAGGGCTTCGCCTTTCTCGTCGACGCCGACGATGGCTGGAGCTGGAGCGCGCCGATCACCGGCGCGCCGCAGAGCTTCGGCGAGAGCGTCAAGCACGAAGGCGTCCTCTACCGCAAGCTCTACGACTACGTCGGCAAGGTCACCTACGTCCTCGGCGAGTTCTACTGGCGCCTCGAGCGCGAGGAGCGGACCGCGAACACCGACTACGTCGGCACCGGCGCAGCGTCGCGCAAGCGCCTCAACCGCGAGCAGACCGAAGGCGAGGGCACCCGCGAGGTGGTCTGGTCGGCCGGCGAAACGCTCACCGCCGATGCGGTGCTGGGCGCGTTCCGGCTGGCGCCGGACAAGCGCGCCGCCCTGCAGCGCGACGCCTTGCCGACGACGTTCAGCGGCGGCGGCAGATTCGCCAAGATCCTGCTCTGGATCTTCATCCTTTTCATCGTGGCGGTCCTGTTCCGCTGCGGCGGCGGCAGTGCCGTCGCCGATTGCACCGACACCCGCAACACCTTCGGCGAAGCGTCGCAGGAGTACCAGAATTGCCTGAACAGCCGAAGGAGCGGCGGCGGCTATCGCAGCGGCGGCGGCGCGTTCGGGGGCTTCTCGACCGGCGGCGGCCACAAGTGATGCAAAGTCCTAGGCACTCCCCTTCTCGCAATGTGCTCGTCAATGACAGGAGAACTTCATGAACGACCTCGAGTGGCTCAAGCCGGCGGTCATCATCGGATCGGTGCTGTACGCGGTGATCGGCATCGCCGTCCTCGGCATCTTCTTCGTCATCCTTGACAAGCTGACGCCCTACCACCTCTGGACCGAGATCGTCGAAAAGAAGAACGTCGCGCTCGCGATCGTCCTCGGCTCGATGTGCATCGCCGTCGGCCTGATCGTCGCTGCGGCGGTGCATGGGTGAGTGACGCGGTGGCGGAGCGCGCCGCCACCGACGCTGCGGCGCAAGACCCGCCGCCGGCCTCGGCAGTCGGCGCGGCCGAGGTCGCGCTCCTCGCCTCGGTCTTCATCGTCGCCGCGTGCGGGCTGGTCTACGAGCTCGTTTCCGGGACGCTCGCGAGCTATCTGCTCGGCGACTCGATCCTGCAGTTCTCGACCGTCATCGGCACCTATCTGTTCGCGATGGGGATCGGCTCGTGGCTGTCTCGCTACCTCGAGCGCCAGCTGGTTGCGCACTTCCTGCGCATCGAGCTGCTGGTCGGCATGATCGGCGGCCTGACGCCGGCGGCGCTGTTCGCGCTGCAGTCGCTCGCGACCTCGTCGTTCCGCGTCGCGCTGTACCTGCTCGTGCTCGCGGTCGGCATCCTCGTCGGCCTCGAGATCCCGCTCGTCATGCGCATCCTGAAGCGCAGCACCCGGGGCGTCCACGGCGGCCTGAAGACGCTCGTCTCGCAGGTCCTCACGTTCGACTACCTCGGTGCGTTGGCCGTCTCGATCGCGTTCCCGCTCGTCCTCGTGCCGCAGCTCGGCCTGATCCGCACCGGTGCGCTGTTCGGCCTCATGAACGCCGGCGTCGCCGTCTGGTCGCTCTGGCTGTTTCGCGCCGAGCTGCGCGGCGTCGCTGCGCACGCCGTGGCGGCGCTGCTCACGATCGCGGCGCTCGTCGCCGCCTTCGCCGCCGCCGATCTCGTCACGACCTGGGCCGAGGACCGCTTCTACGGCGACCACGTGCTCTACAGCGAGACGAGCGCCTACCAGCGCGTCGTCGTCACCGGCAGCCGCGCCGGCATCCGCCTCTTTCTCAACGGCAACCTGCAATTCCATTCGCGCGACGAGTACCGCTACCACGAGGCGCTCGTCCATCCAGCGCTCTCTGCGCAGGGCGCGCCGCGCCGCGTCCTCGTCCTCGGCGGTGGCGACGGCATGGCGGTTCGCGAGGTGCTGAAGTACCCGAGCGTCGAGAGCATCACGCTGGTCGAGCTCGACCCGCACATGACCGCGCTGTTCTCGACCGCGCCGCTGCTGCGCGGGCTGAACGCCGATTCGCTGCACTCGCCGAGGGTCCGGATCGTCAACGCCGATGCCTTCGCCTGGCTCGACGAGCATGACGGCGAGATGTTCGACGCGATCGTCGTCGACTTCCCCGATCCGACCAACTTCTCGATCGGCAAGCTCTACACGGTCTCGTTCTACGAGCTGCTCGAGCGCCATCTCGCCGCTGGCGGCTACGCGGTCGTGCAGACGACTTCGCCGCTGATCGCGAGGAAGAGCTTCTGGACCGTCGCGACGACGATCGAGGCGGCCGGGCTCGCGGCGACGCCGTACCACGCGCACGTGCCGAGCTTCGGCGAATGGGGCTTCATCGTCGCCAGCCATCGACCGTTCCGCTACGCGACGACGCTGCCGCCGGGGCTGCGCTTTCTCACCGTCGCCGGGCTGCCGGCGCTGTTCGATTTCCCGCCCGACATGGCGCGTGTGCCGACCGAGGTGAACCGGCTTTCGAACCAGGTCCTCGTCCAGACCTTCGAGGACGAATGGGGCAAGGTGCAGCGCTGAACGGCGCGCAGCGCGGGCCACGCCGGCGCGACGTCCTCGCGGCCGCGCTCGCGGTGATCGCGCCTCCCGCCTGCACGCGCGACGACGCGGCGCGCTGGCGGGGCGGCTGGGTCGGCGCTGCCGACACGCGCGGCCATCTGCTGCGTAGCGGTTGGCCGGCGACGAAGTCGGGCGCGCCGCCGGCGATCGCGCGCACGCGCCGGGTTGGCGCGATCGTCGTCGGCAGCGGCATCGCCGGCCTCGCCGCGGCGCGCTCGCTCGCCGCTGCCGGCGTCGACGACTGCCACGTCCTCGAGCTCGAAGACGGCGCCGGCGGCAACAGTCGCGGCCACGCGATGGCCGGCATGCGCTGCCCGCTCGGCGCCCACTACCTGCCGGTGCCGGGCGCGCGCGCGGTCGAGGTCGCTGCGCTGCTCGACGAGCTCGGCGTCCGTCGCGTCGAGCACGGGCGCGCGGTCTATGACGAACGCATGCTCTGCCACAGTCCGCAGGAGCGACTCTTCCTGTTCGGCGGCTGGCGCGACGGCCTGCTGCCGCCGATCGAGGCGCTGCCGGCGGCCGAACGGGCGCCGACGCTCGCGCAGTACCGCAGCTTTGCCACCGCGGTCGCGGCGGTGGGCGACGACGACGCGTTCACGATCCCGACCGCGCGCTCGCGTTGGAGCGACGCGCTCGGCGCGCTCGACCGAGTGCCGTTCGCGACCTGGCTCGATCACCAAGGCCTGAATGCGCCCGCGCTGCGCTGGTATCTCGATTACTGCTGCCGCGACGACTACGGCGCCGGCAGCGCGCACGTCTCGGCGTGGGCCGGACTGCACTACTTCGCGAGCCGGCACGGCTTTCGGCCACCGGGCGATGACGCGCCCGGCGAAGCCGGCGACACCGGCGTGCTGACCTGGCCCGAGGGCAACGCCTGGCTCGCCGAGCGCATCGCCGCGCCGCTCGGCGACCGGCTGCACGCCGGCCGCATCGTGCTGGCCGTCGACGAAGGGCGCGACGAGGTCGCCGTCGACGCCTGGGACATCGCTGCGGCCGAACGCGAGCGCTGGATCGCGCCGCGGGTCGTCGTCGCGACGCCGGTCTTCGTCGCCGCGCGCCTGCTCGCGTCGCCGCCGGCGGCGCTGCGCGAGGCGGCCGCGATCGTCCGCCATGCGCCGTGGCTGGTCGCCAACCTGCAACTCGACGACGCGCTCGACGATCGTCCCGGCGCGCCGCCGTCGTGGGACAACGTCCTCTACGGCGGCGAAGGGCTCGGCTACGTCGACGCGATGCACCAGAGCCTGCGGCCGTTCGCGGGACCGACCGTGCTGACGGCGTATCTCGCGCTCGGCCACGGCGACGCCACGGCACTCGCGGCAGCGCGGCAGCGGCTGCTCGATGACGACTGGCGCCTCTGGACGGCGCGGATCGTCGCCGAGCTCGCCCAGCCGCATCCCGACCTCGCCGCCAGGGTGCTGCGTGCCG
>DASXIP010000252.1:0-3427 GCA_036497875.1 Caldimonas sp. | reverse complement strand
TAGCTAAGCTAGCTTAGCTAAGCTAGGCTTGGTTTCGCGGGCGTCTGAACTAGCCTTCCAGCTCGCGCAGCCCGGAGTGGCCCCAGCTCAACCGGGTCGTCGAGGCACCAGCCTCGGCCGCTGCTCCCGATATGCCCGCGGCGTCTCACTCTGTGGTGCGCAGCTGCGGCCGGGCCCGTGTGCCGACGAGCGCCAGCGCGGCGAGCACAAGGATCGCTGCGCCAAACTCGCGCGCCGTCGATGCGATGTCGCCCGTCCCTGCGAAGCGCGCGCCCGCGGCGATCGCCGGCGCGCCCATCGCGAGGTACGAGAGCACGAAGAGGAGCGAGAGTACCCCGGCGCGCTCGGCGGGCGCAGCCGCGGCGACGACGCTGCGGATCGCGCCCTGGAACGCGGTGCCGAAGCCGACGCCCGCGATCGCGGTGCCCACCAGGAAGAGCGCGAGCGATGCGAGCGAGAGCGATCCGAGCACGACCGCGACGCCGCCGAGCAACGCCGCCGACCCGATGCGCAGCAGCGCCTCGGTTTCGCGCGCGCGCAACGCGAGCACCGCGATCGCGCCGCTGCCCGCCATCACGAACAGCGCCAGCCCGCCGACGACGAACGAGCTCGAGCCGACGAGCTCCTTCACGAGCGTCGGCCCGAGCGAGGCGTAGAAGCCGGCCAGCGCCCAGAGCGCGATCACCGCCGGCGCGACGGCGAAGAGCGGCCGGCGCACCGCCGGCGGCAGCGCGAACGTGGGCCTGAGCGACGCGAGCGCGCCGGCCCGCGGCAGCACCGTCTCGGCAATGAAGACGAGCGCGATCGCCTGCAGCACGAAGACGACGGCGAGGACTTCGTAGACGAGGTGCGTCGGCGCCGGCAGGAACTGCACCATCAGCCCGGCGACCATGCCGCCGAGGCCGGTGCCGAGCATCGGCGCGACCGAGTTGGCGACCGCGCCGCGCCGCTTGTCGAGATCGAGCAGGCCGGCGCCGACGGCGGCGATCGCCGCGCCCGCCGACAGGCCCTGCAGCAAGCGGCCGACGAGCAGATCGCCGATGCCGTGGGCGGTCGCGAACGCGACCATCACCAACGCCTGTGCCACCGCGGCGGCGATCAGCACCGGCCGCCGGCCGACGTGGTCCGACAGGCGCCCGGCGACGAGCAGCGCCGCGAGCACGGCGAGCGCGTAGACGCCGAACGCAACCGTGAGCATCGTCGGCGAGAAGCCCCACGCGGCCCGGTAGACCGCGTAGAGCGGCGTCGGCGCCTCCGAGCCGGCGAGAAAGACGAGCGTGATCGAGGCCAGGACATAGAAGGCGATGCGCGGCGAGAGCAGCGGCCGCTTCCGCGTGGGCGCGGCGGTGGTCCGGAGGCAATTCGAAACGGCGGAGGTCATGGTGTGCGACCTCGCTCAGATGGCCGTGCGGCCACCGTCGACCGCGATCGTCGCGCCGGTGATGTAGCCGGCGCGGTCGGAGGCGAGAAAAGCGATCGTCTCGGCGACCTCTTCGGGCTGCGCGGCGCGCTTGAGGATCGTGGTCTCGCCGATCGCGCGGATCACTTCTTCCGGCGACGCGGTGTAGACCTGGCCCGGCGCGACCGCGTTGACGCGCACGCCCGCCGGGCTGTACTCGGCGGCCCAAGCGCGCGTCATTGCTTCCAGTGCTGCCTTGGTGGCGCTGTAGGCGGCGCCGCCCGCCATGCCGACCGAGCCGGCCATGCTGCCGAGGTTGACGATGCTGCCGCGACCACGCGTCGCCATCTGCGGCGCCAGCGCCGCAGTGAGGAAGTAGGTCGCCCGCACGTTGCTCGCGAACATGCGGTCGTAGGTGGCGGCGTCGAGCGCGTCGCTGGCGCCGAACCAGGCGAAGCCGCCGTTGTTGACGAGGACGTCGACGTCGCCGGCCACTTCCGCCAGGCGGCGCACGTCGCCAAGATCCTCGAGCGAGGCGGCGACAAAGGCGGCGCGGCCGCCTCCGGCCTCGATCGCGCGCACCGTCTCGGCGCCGCGCGTCGCGTCGCGGCCGTGGACGAGCACCTCGAAGCCGTCGCGTGCCAGGCGCAGCGCCACGGCACGGCCGATGCCCGATGTGGCGCCGGTGACAAGGGCTCGCCGAGCGTAGCTGGCGTTGTCGCCGGCGGAGGGTGAAGACGAACGGCTGGCGGCAGAGGCTGTGGACATGGCGGTTTCCTTTGAGATGACTGGCGGTCGCTGCGTGCAGACAGACAGGTCTGTCTGCTACTTGCAGTGTACAGACCGGTCTGGTAATGTCAAGCCCCATGAAAACCGCATCCGCCGCAAAGGCGACACCGGCGCCCGAGCGCGTCTCCGCCCGCGACCGGCTGCTCGCCGCGGCCGACGAGCTGTTCTACGAAGGCGGCATCCACACCGTCGGCATCGATCGCGTGATCGAGCGCGCGGGGGTGGCCAAGGCGTCGCTCTACGACTCCTTCGGCAGCAAGGACGCGCTGATCCGCGCGTATCTCGAAGCTCGCCATGACGCGCGCAAGGCCCGCCTCACCGCCTGGCTCGAGCGCTACGGCAGCCCGCGCGAGCGCCTGCTCGGCGTCTTCGACGCGATGGCCGACCTGATGAAGGCGAAGAACTTCCGCGGCTGCGCGTTCACGCGCGCGAGCTCGGAATCGGAGCCGACGAGCGGCGTGCGCAGCGCCTGCGACGTCGCGCGGCAATGGATGCGCGAGCTCTTCTCGGAACTGGCGCGAGATGCCGGCGCGGCCGATGCAGAAGCGCTCGCGACGCAGCTCAGCATGCTCTACGACGGCGCCTCGGTGATGGGCCAGATCGAGCGCTCGCCGCGCGCGGCGCTGGCGGCACGCGACGCCGCGGCGGTCCTGCTCGACCAGGCGACGGCGAGCGCGAAGGCCGTCCGGCGCCGCGCCGGTGGCCAGCGGCGCTAGCAGGCCACGCGCAGGTCCCTGTGCCAGAGGCCTGCTCCGGGCACCCAAGCACAGGCAAGCGTTCGGCCAGACCTTCGTGATCGAAAACCGGGCGGGCGCCGGCGGCAATCTCGGGGCCGACGTCGTCGCCAAGGCGCCTCCCGACGGCTACACGCTGCTGATGGGCACCGTCGGCACGCAGTCGATCAATCCCTCGCTGTATCCGAGGATGCCGTACGACGCCGCCAAGGATTTCGCCCCGATTACGCTCGTCGCCGGGGTGCCGAACGTGCTGGTCATGAATCCGGCGAAGGCAGCCGCTGCGGGCATAACCGACGTGAAGTCACTGATCGCCTATGCCAAAGCGCACCCCGGCACGCTCAAGATGGCATCGAGCGGCAATGGCACGTCGATCCACCTCTCGGGCGAGCTGTTCAAGACCATGACCGGCACCTACATGGTTCACTTTCCGTACCGCGGCTCGGGCCCCGCGCTGGTCGACCTCATTGGCGGCACCATAGATCTGATGTTCGATAACCTGCCC
>DASXIP010000251.1:0-3974 GCA_036497875.1 Caldimonas sp. | reverse complement strand
GCCTCGATCAGCGTCGAGAGCTGTCGGCTTTCGAAGCCGATGCTCGGCGCGAGCACGATGCTCGGGTAGTAGGCGGCCTTGGCGACGCCGATCTGCGCGTTCGCCGCCGCCATCGCGCGCTCGGCCGAGGCGACGTCGGGCCGCCGCTGCAGGATGTCGGAAGGCACGCCGAGCGGCACCGGCGGCGGCTCGAGCTCGGAGATGTCGGGGCTGAGCGAGAACGACGGCGCCGGCGTGCCGACGAGCGCGGCGATGGCGTGCTCGAAGATGCTGCGCTGGCGGCGCAGCACGTCGACCTGCGTCAGCGTGGTGTCGAGGAGCGCCTGCTGTTGTGCGACGTCGAGGCCGGAAGAGGCGCCGAGGTCGTGACGCGTGCTCACGAAGTCGAGCGAGCGCCGCTGCAGCGCGATCGAGCGCGCCAGGACGTCGAGCTCGATGTCGGTGGCGCGCAGGTTGAAGTACGCCGTCGCGAGGTCGGCGCCGAGCAGCAAGCGCACGTTCTCGAGGTCGGCCGCCGACTGCTCGGCGCTCGCCTGCGCGCCCTCGACGCTGCGCCGGATGCGACCGGCGAGATCGATCTCGTAGCCGACGACGAGCGCCGGCACGAAGTCGCTCTGCACGGTCTCGAAGTTCGGTGACGTGTAGGCGCTGAGCGGCCGATTCGACGACGTGCGACTGCGCGATGCGCGCAGCCCGAGGCTGGCGCTCGGCAGCAGGCCCGCCGCCGTTGCCCGCTCGGCGGCGCGCGCCTGCTCGAGGCGCGCGCCGGCGACCTCCAGCGAGGGGCTTTGCGCGAGCGCCTGGCGTTGCAGCGCGTCGAGGCGCGCATCGCCGAAGCGCTGCCACCACGGGCCCTTCGGCGCAGCGTCGTCGGGCACGGCGGTCCGCCAGGGCGCCTCGACCGTCCACGCCGGCGGCGTCTCGACCGCGGGCCGCACGTAATCGGGCCCGGCGACGCAGCCGGCGAGGAGCGCCGCCGATGCCGCGCAGACGAAGCTGCCGCCTCGCCGCAACCGTGTCACGGCTGCGTCTTCCCGGCCGACGAACCTAGCGCGGCCGGCGCGTCGTCGGCGCCGGCGTTGATCTTCACCGCGTCGCCCTCGGCAAGCGAATCGGACGGGTTGACGACGAGCCGGTCCTTCGCGCCGACGCCATCGAGCACCTCGACCGATTCGCCGAGGTTGCGGCCGAGCGTGACGGCCCGCAAATGGACGCGGCTCGACGCGTCGACGACGGCAACGCGCGTGCCCTCGGGACGAAAAAGCAGGACGTTGGTCGGAATGACGAGCGTCGAGCTCGCCGCCAGCGGCAGCGAGACCTGCACGTAGGCGCCGGGCAGGAGCGCGCCGTCGGGGTTGCGCAGGTTGATCTCGACCTGCATCGTTCGCGACGCCGTGTCGATCGCGCTCGCCGTGCGCGCAACCTCGCCCGGGAACGACTGGCCGCGCAACTCGGACTGCGTGATGACGACCTTCTGCCCGGGCATGACGAGCTGGGCGTACGCCTGCGGCACGTTGACGTAGACGCGCAGCGGATCCATCTGCGTCAGCACGAACAGTGTCCGCCCGGGGGAGTCGATGAGGTCGCCGACGTCGACGCTGCGCCGCGTGATGACGCCGGAAAACGGCGCCGTGACCCGAGTGAAGCCCTGCAGCTGGCGCAGCCGCTGCATGTTGGCGTCGGCGGCGGCGAGGTTGGCCTCGGCCTGCGATGCGGCGCTGCGCTTCTCGTCGAGCTCCTGCTGCGCCACGACGTCTCTCTTGCGCAGGGCTTCCCAACGTTCGACCGTGCTCCTCGCCAGGCCGAGGCTCGCGACCATCTGCTGGCGCGCCGCGACGGCCTGCGAGAGCTGCTGGTCGACCTCGGGCGATTCAATCTCGGCGAGCAGATCGCCCTTCTCGACGTGGCTGCCGATGTCGTGCGTCCAGCGCTTCACGTAGCCACTCGAGCGCGCCGCGATCGGCGCCTGCTGGTAGCCCTGCAGCGTGCCCGGAAGGGCGAGCGTCTGCGCGGCGCCGCCGACCTTGCCGAACGTCGTCTTCGCGTACTGGATCGACTGCTCGCCGGCGCTCGCCTCGAGCGCCCGTGCGTTGGCGATGCGCATGACCACGGTCCGGCCGGCGCCGAGCACGAGGAGGACGAGGACGACGATGGCCGTGATCGTCACGCCGCGCATGACGCGCGTTCGCTCGGCCGGCGTCGCTGTAGCGGCGGCGGGCGCCTGGTCGGAAACGGAAGGTTCGCTCATTCGATCAGGCTTTCTGCAGCGCCGACGCCGGCGAGTCGTGGCTGCCGTGCGCGCGCGCCGCGCGGCGCGCCATCCTCTCGTGAATGGCGGCGAAGACGACGGGGACGAACAGCAGCGTCGACACGGTCGCAAACAGCAGCCCGCCGATCACGGCGCGGCCGAGCGGCGCGTTCTGCTCGGCGCCTTCGCCGATGCCGAGCGCCATCGGCATCATGCCGATGATCATCGCCAGCGCCGTCATCAGGACCGGGCGGATCCGCGTCGAGCCGGCATCGAGCGCCGCACGTGCCGGCGAGGCGCCCTCGTCGCGACGCTGGCGCGCGAACGACACGAGCAGGATGCTGTTCGCGGTGGCGACGCCCATCGTCATGATCGCGCCGGTCAGCGCCGGCACCGAAAGCGTCGTCGCCGTGACGAACAGCATCCAGGCGATTCCGGCCAGCGCCGCCGGCAGCGCGGCGATGATGATGAGCGCGTCGATCCACGACTGGAAATTGACGACGACGAGCAGGTAGACGAGGACGATCGCCATCGCCAGGCCGACGCCGAGGCCGATGAACGAGGCCTGCATCGTCTGCACCTGGCCGCGGACGACGACCGCGCTGCCGCGCGGCAGCTCGCCGCGAACCGAGTCGACGAGCGACTGGACCTTCGCGGCGACGCTCGCGAGATCGGTTCCCTGGACGCTCGCGAAGACGTCGATCGCTGGCTGGATGTTGTAGCGCGAGACGACTGCCGGCTGCACCGCCGGTTGCGCCTCGACGAGGTTGCCGAGCAGCTGCGGCGATGTCGCGCTGCCCGAGCCCGAAGACACCGGTGTGTTGAGCAGCGAGTCGAGCGAGTCGACGCGGTACTGCGGCGTCTGCACGGCGATCGAGTAGACAACGCCGTTTTGCGGGTTGAGCCAGAACGCCGGCGCCGTCTGCGAGCTGCCGGCGAGCGAGACGAGCACGTTCTGGCCGACGTTTTGCGCCGTCAGGCCGACCTGCTGCAGGCGCGAGCGATCCATCTGCAGGTTGACCGCCGGTGCGTCGAGACGCTGGTGGACGTGGACGTCGACGGCACCGGGGATCTGCTGCATCTTCTTCACCAGGCGCGCGGCGATCGCCGCGTTCGCGGCCTGGTCGTTGCCGGTGAACTGGACGTCGATCGCCGCCGGCAGGCCGAAGTTCAGGATCTGGGTGACGATGTCGGCCGGCTGGAAGAAGAACTCGATGCCGGGAAAGCGCTTCGGCAGCTCGCTGCGCAACAGCGTCACGAACTCGCGCGTCGGCCGATGCCCTTCCTTCAGCGACATCAGGATCTCGCCGTCGAGCGTGCCGATCGTTCCGGCATTGCTGTACGAGAGGTTGATGCCGCTGTTCGGAACGCCGAGGTTGTCGAGCACGGTGTCGAGCTCGTCCTTCGGAATAAGCTGGCGGATCGCCGCCTCGACGTCGTCGGCGAGGCGCGCCGTCTCCTCGATGCGCGTGCCGGTGGGGGCGCGCATGTGCAGCCGGATCTGGCCGGCGTCGACGCTCGGGAAGAAGTCGCGGCCGAGCACCGGATAGAGCAGGCACGAGAGCAGGCAGAAGGCGAGAAAGCGGGCGCCGAAGACGGCGCGCTTCTCGAGCAGCGCCGCCAGCGCGATCGTGTAGGCGCCGCGGACGCGCTCGAACTGGCGGTCGAACGACTTGTAGGTGCGCTGCAGCAGGCTCGGCGGCGCGCCGCTTGCCGCTTGGCCGTG
>DASXIP010000250.1:0-3197 GCA_036497875.1 Caldimonas sp. | reverse complement strand
CTCGGGCTCGGCACCAGCCACACGTGGGCGAGGCGACCGCTGGCGACGAAGCGCCTTGCCGCATCGACGTCGAAGCGAAAGTCCGGCGCCCAGACGTCTGCCGAGACAATCCAGAACGCGTCGCCGAGCAACGGCAGGGCTTTGGCAACGCCGCCCGCGGTCTCGAGCGCGCCGCCGTGGTCGCGGCCCTCGCGCGAGTACGTGATCGCGACCCCCCAGCGCGTGCCGTCGCCGAGGGTATCGACGATCTGCTGCTCGAGCCAGTCGGTGTTGACGACGATCTCGCGGACGCCGCCGCGCGCGAGTGCCTCGAGATGCCACTCGATCAGGCACTTGCCGTGCACCTCCAGCAACGGCTTGGGGCAGGCGTCGGAGAGCGGCCGCATGCGCTTGCCGCGGCCCGCGGCGAGGACGATCGCCTTCACGCGTTCGGCGCTGCAACCGGCTCGGCGCCGCGCTCGAGCGCGTGCCGCTCGACCGAAGCCGGCGCGAATGCCGCGATCAGCGCCGCGAGGAGCAACTCGGCGCGCGCTGAATTGTCGGCGCCGAGGTTGCAGACGTAGACGTCGAGCGTCGCCGCGCCGAGCTCGGGCCAGGTGTGGACCGCAAGGTGCGATTCGGCGAGCAGGACGATGCCGGTGATCCCCGACGGCGCGGGGCCGTCGCCGCCCGCGCCGGGCGCGAAGCGGTGAAACAGCTCGCCGACCGGAGTGAGGCCGGCGGCGCCGACGGCGTCGAGGCAGAGCGATCGCAATGCGGCCGGCGCGGTCATCACGGCGCTCGCCGCCGCGCAGCCGCGCAGGTCGGCGGTCAGGTGCAGGCCTCGCATGGCACAAATTATCGGGGCGTGTTTTGCTATCCTGATTTCCCGCTGGCAATCTTCGTCGCTACGTCGGACGAAGTCACGAACGACCGCAAAACTTCGCTTGCATCGCGATCGGCGGTGTCCGCGCGTCGATTCCTGAATCGCCGCGGTGGGGCCCAAGCCGAGGCTTGCGCGATTGGGCGCCGGGGAGCCTGTCGAGATGGGTACCCACTACAGCATCGGCCCGTTGCATCTCGACGCTGACGCCCAAGTGTTGATCCACGAGGGAGCAGCCGTGGCGCTTGGCGCGCGCGCGGTCGCGGTGTTGACGGTGTTGGTGAGCCGCGCCAACGAATACGTTGAGAAGTCGGCCATCCTGGATGCGGCGTGGCCGGGCCTGGTGGTCGAGGAAGCCAATCTGGCGGTGCAGATCTCGGCGATCCGGCGCGCACTCGCTCGGGTCGGCGGCGGGGGCTGGATCGAAACGTTGGCGCGCCGCGGCTATCGCTTCATCGGACCGGTTGCCGAAATTGTCGGCGGGTCGGTGGCTCCGGCGCCAGCCGACCGCGAGCGAACGAACTTGCCGGAGTTGCTGACCTCGTTCGTCGGCCGCGAGCGTGAACTGGCCGAGATCAAGCAACACTTGCCGACGCTTCGCTTGCTGACGCTGACCGGAATGGGTGGTATCGGCAAGACCCGGCTGGCGCACCAGGCGGCCGTCGAGATGCTCGATGCGTATCGCGACGGCGTGTGGTTCGTCGACCTGGCGCCGTTGGCCGATCCGGCGCTGGTGCCGAACGCGCTCGCCCAAGTGCTGCAGGTGAAGGAGACGCCCGCGCAGTCGCTGCCGGACGCGCTATGCAACTTCCTGCGCACGCGGGAGACCTTGCTCATCATCGACAACTGCGAGCACGTGCTGGACGGCTGCGCGCGGTTGATTGCTGCGCTGCTGCGCGAGACGACGCATCTGACCGTGATCGCGACGAGCCGGGAGCCGCTGCATCTGCCCGGCGAACGCGCGTATCCGCTGGGCTCGCTGTCGCTGGCCGACCCAAAGGCCGGCGTGCGGATCATCGTCCGCTCCGATGCGGCGCGGCTGTTCGTGGAGCGTGCGCGACTGCAGCGCCCGCGTTTCGATCCGCAGGAAAAGCAGGCACGGGCGGTGGCCGAGATCTGCGTCAGGCTGGACGGCATCCCGCTGGCGGTTGAACTGGCGGCAGCGCGGGTCGCGGTGTTGCCAGTGGAGCAGATCGTGCGCTTGCTCGACCAGCGCTTCCGGTTGTTGACGAGTGGCAGCCGCGAGCTGCCGCGACATCAGACGCTGCGCGCGATGATCGACTGGAGCTACGAGCTGCTTGACGAGGCGGAGAAGGCCCTGTTGGCGCGGCTTTCGCTATTCGCCGGCGGCTGGACGCTCGAAGCCGCAAGCGAAGTGTGCAGCGACGACTCGATCGCCAAGGACGACGTGGTCTACGTGTTGATCGGACTCGTCGAGCAATCGCTCGTTGTCGCCGATGAAGTCGGCGACCGCTACCGAATGCTAGAGACCGTGCGGGAGTACGCCCGGGAGCGGCTGGAGTCACCCGCGATCGGCGAGGTGGGACAAGAACGATGGCGCGACCGTCACCTCGCGTATTTCCTCGCGTTCGCGGAGGAGGCAGCGCCGAACCTGAGCGGGTCGCAGCAGCGGAACTGGCTGGAGCGTCTTGAGAGGGATCTCGACAACTTGCGATCGGCCCTGACGTGGGCCGCCGCAGGCGCGAGCGTTGCGAGCGGGATGCGACTGGCGAGCGCTTGCTCGCGCTTCTGGCTGATACGCGGGTACGCTCGTGAAGGTCTCCGATGGCTTTCCGCAATGCTCGCGGCCACGCCCACTCGACAATCTGCGGCGGACCGCGCGGAGGCGCTCACCGCAGCCGCCACGATGGCGAGGGCGATGTCCGACTTTTCGAAGGCGAGGACACTGTACGAAGAAGGCCTGTCCGTCTGGCGAGAACTCGACGATCACCGTGGCATTGCCGCTGCGCTGGGCAACCTCGGCATGGTGTCCTACGACCAGGGCGACTTTGCCGCGGCGAGGACCCGGCATGAGGAGAGTCTCGCGATCTGGCGCGAGTTGGGTGACCAAAGAGGCATCGCCAGGACACTGATCGCCCTAGGCAACGTCGTCGTCTCGGAGGGCGACGAACCGGCAGCCGAGTCGCTCTACGAGCAGAGCTTGGCGATCGATCGCGAACTCGGTGATCGACGTGCCATCGCCATCGTGTTGAACAACCTGGGGATGGTGGCGGCGTACTACCGACACGACTATTCGGCTGCCCGATTGCTGCACGAAGAGGCTTTGGTCATTCGTCGGGAACTCGGCGAGCGCTGGGGAATCGCCGGCTCGTTG
>DASXIP010000249.1:0-8911 GCA_036497875.1 Caldimonas sp. | reverse complement strand
CGCCTGCTGCACGGTCTTCAGGTCGCCGGGAAGCGACGAGAGGTAGGCCGCGAGTGCCTTGATCTCGGGATTGGTGAACGGCCGCGCCATGCCCATCATGATCGCGTTGTTGCGACCGACGAGCGGGTTGTGATCGGTCTGGTACGACTTCAGTGCGGCGTACAGATAGTCGGCGTGCTGGCCGGCGAGCTTGGGGTACGACTGGTCGATCGGCTGCGAGAAGTTGGCGCCGTGGCACGACGCGCAGTTCGCCTGCGAGAGCAGCTTGGCGACCGGCGCCGGCGGCTCGGAATGCGCCGCGGCCTGCGCAGCGCCGTCGTCGTCGCCCGACTTGCCGAGCCGCTCGAAGTAGGCGGCGAGGTCGGCCATGTCCTGATCCGACAGGCTGCCGGCGATCGCGCGCATCGACGGGTGCTTGCGATCGCCCTTGCGATACGCGGTCAGCGCCGAGACGATGTACTTGGCGCTCTGACCCGCGATCTTCGGCACCTTGTAGACCTCGGGGAAGCTCGCCTGGTAGCGCGGAATGCTGTGGCAGCCGGCGCAGATCGCCGCCTTCTTGGCGCCCGCGACCGGATCGCCCGGCTTCGCCTCCTCGGCATTCGCCGCGGCGCCGACGCCGAGCAGGAGAGCGACGACGAGGTTCGCGAACAACGGCAACGAGGACATCTTCTTCATGGTGCGTGGAGCTGTGTGGCGCGGGCCGCGCAAAACGGCGAATTATAGTGGGGCCCTTATACTGAATCGCTCCCTGCAGAACGACCTGCCATGAAGTTCAAAGGCTCCGAAACCTACGTCGCAACGCCCGACTTGATGCTCGCCGTCAACTCCGCGGCGACGCTCAGGCGGCCGCTGCTGGTGAAGGGCGAGCCGGGCACTGGCAAGACGATGCTCGCCGAGGAAGTCGCGCAGGCGCTCGGCATGCCGCTGCAGCAGTGGCACATCAAGTCGACGACCAAGGCTCAGCAGGGCCTCTACGAATACGACGCGGTCAGCAGGCTGCGCGACAGCCAGCTCGCCGGAATCGTCGGCAGCGAGGGCAGCGAACGCGTTCGCGACATCCACAACTACATCGTCCGCGGCGTCCTCTGGCAGGCGTTCACCGCCGACGAGCCAGTCGTGCTTCTGATCGACGAGATCGACAAGGCCGACATCGAGTTCCCGAACGACCTGCTGCGCGAGATCGACCGGATGGAGTTCTACGTCTACGAGACGCGCGAGCTCGTCAAGGCAAAGCACCGGCCGCTCGTCTTCATCACCTCGAACAACGAGAAGGAGCTGCCCGACGCGTTCCTGCGCCGCTGCTTTTTCCACTACATCAAGTTCCCCGACGCCGAGACGATGAAGCGAATCGTCGGCGTCCACTTCCCGAACCTCAAGAAGGAGCTGCTCGGCGCCGCGCTGAAGAGCTTCTACGACGTCCGCAACCTGCCGGGGCTGAAGAAGAAGCCGAGCACTTCCGAGCTGCTCGACTGGCTGAAGCTGCTCGTCGCCGAGGACATCCCGCTCGAAGCGCTGCAGAGCAAGGACGACAAGGTCGCCGTGCCGCCGCTGGTGGGAGCGCTGCTGAAGAACGAGCAGGACGTCTCGCTGTTCGAGAAGCTCGTCTTCATGCAGCGCCACAACCGCTGAGCCTTCGCCAGGACGTGTTGCCCGTCGCTCCCGTTACGCTGGCGAACGACCGGGTCCGGCTGGAGCCGCTCGGCCTGCAGCACGAACAGGGGCTGCGCCGCGCCGCCGCCGACGGCGAGCTCTGGACGATCCGCGTCACCAGCGTCCCCGAGCCCGGCGACACGCGCGGCTACATCGAGCGCGCGCTGCAGGGCTTCGCCGAAGGCCATCGGCTCGCGTTCGCGGTGCTCGACGCGGCGAGCGGCGAGGTGATCGGCTCGTCGAGCTACCACGACATCGTGCCGGCCGTCGAGCGGCTCGAGATCGGCTACACCTGGTACGCGAAGAGCCGCCAGCGCACGCAGGTCAACGCGAGCGCGAAGCTGCTGCTGATGCGGCATGCCTTCGAGACGCTCGGCGCCAAGCTCGTCGGCTGGCGCACCGACAACTTCAACCTCGCCAGCCAGCGCGCGATCGAGCGCCTCGGCGCGAGGAAAGACGGCGTCCTGCGCCATCACGCCGTCCGCCGCGACGGCACGATCCGCGACACGGTGATGTACAGCATGACGGTCGGCGAGTGGCCCGAGGCGAAGGCCGAATTGCTGGCACGTCTCGGGCGCGACGGCGCATGACGCGAGCGCTCCTCGCCGCCGTGCTCGCGGCGCTCGCGCTGCCGTTGCACGCGGTCGAGCTGCGAGTGCTGTCGGCAGGCGCCGTCGAGCCTGGCATCAAGCCCGCGCTCGCAGCGTTCGAGCGGACCAGTGGCCACACCGTCGCGATCTCGTTCGCCGCCGCGCCGGCGTTGCAGGCGGCGCTTCGCGCAGCGCCCGCCGCCGACGTCATCGTCATTCCGCAAGGCGTGCTCGACGAATTCGCCGCGGCCGGCGCGAGCGTCGCGGGGCCGCGCGCGCCGATCGGCAAGGTCGGTGTCGGCGTCGCCGTCCGCAGCGGCGTCGCGCCGCCGGATATCACGAGCGCCGAGACGCTGAAGGCAGCGCTGATCAGCGCGGAGGTCGTCGTCTTCAACCGCGCTTCGACCGGCGTCTACGTCGAGCAGATGCTGCAGCGGCTCGGCGTCGCCGACGCCGTGCGCGCGAAGTCCGAGCGCTTGCCCGACGGCGCGTCGGTGATGCGGCGCCTCCTCGCCGGAACATCCGCGCGCGAGTTCGGCTTCGGCGCGATGACCGAGATCGCGCTCTTTCGCGACCAGGGCCTGCGCCTCGTCGGCCCACTACCGCCGAGGCTGCAGCACACGACCATCTACGTCGCCGTGCCGTGGCCCGGCGTCGTCCCCACAGACGCGCCGCGCGCCGATGCGATCGCGGCGCTGATGCACTACCTGCAAGGCTCCGAGTCGCGTTCGCAATTCGCGAACGCGGGGATCGAGCCGACGCACTGAACGCCACAAGCGTTTGACCGGAGAAATCGTGAACGCAACGTCATCGACCAAAGCAACCCCGGACGGCGCCACGGCCGACCGCACCGGCTACCTGCGCCAGCCGACGCTGCGCGGTGACCGCATCGTCTTCGTCGCCGACGACGACCTCTGGTCGGTCGCGGCGACGGGCGGCATCGCGCGCCGCCTCACCGCCGGGCTCGCGGAGCCGTCGACGCCGTCGCTCTCGCCCGACGGCCGCTGGCTCGCGTTCGTCGGCCGCGACGAGCAGCATCCCGAGGTCTACATCATGCCCGCCGAGGGCGGCCAGACGCGCCGACTGACCTGGCTCGGTACCGACACGCAGGTGCGCGGCTGGACGCCTGCCGGCGAGATCGTGTTCGTGACGACGCAGGGACAGCCGTTCTTCCGCAACCACCAGGCGTTCGCGATCGCACCGACCGGCGGCCCGTCGCGCGCGCTCGGCCTCGGCCAAGTCAACCACATCGCGTTCGGCAGCGACGGCAAGGTCGCGATCGGCCGCAACACCGATGACCCCGCACGCTGGAAGCGCTATCGCGGCGGCCGCGCCGGTGCGATCTGGGTCGACGCCGAAGGCAGCGGCGCCTTCCGTCGCCTGCACCAACTCGCCGGCAACGTGACGTCGCCGATGTGGATCGGCGCTCGCCTCTGGTTCCTCGGCGACGGCGAAGGCGTCGGCAACGTCTATTCGTGCCGCGCCGACGGCAGCGACGTGCGCCGCCACACCGACCACGACCGCTACTACGCGCGCCAGGCGCAGAGCGACGGCAAACGCATCGTCTACGCGTGCGGCGCCCGACTGTGGCTGATCGATCCGGCGAGCGAGCAGGCACAGGAGCTTTCCATCGAGACGCCTGCGCACCGCACGCAGGCGGCGCGCCGCTTCGTCGCCGCGGCCGACCAGCTCGAATCGTTCCGCCTCCATCCGAAGGGGCACTCGCTCGCGATCGTCGCCCGCGGCCAGCTGTTCGCAATGCCGCTCTGGGAAGGCGCGGCGACGCGGCGGATCGATGACGCGGCCGAGCGCGCGGCCGCCGACGCGAACACCGACGGCGCGGCAGTGCGCCTGGGCCGTGGCCAGTGGATGGCCGACGGCACGACGACGATCGCGGCGAGCGACGCCTCCGGCGAGGAACGTCTCGTCGTCTTCGACCACGACGGCGCGCGCACGCTGCCGTGGGACACCGGCCACGTCACCGCGCTCGTCGCAGCGCCGTCCGGCACCGCGGTGGCGTTCGCCAACCACCGCAACGAGGTCTGGCTGGGCGACATCGCGAGCGGCGCGCTCACTGCCGTCGACACGAGCGGCTACGGCCGCAGCGATGACCTCGCGTGGTCGCCCGACGGCGCGTGGCTCGCCTACACCTTCGCCGCCGACACCCGGCACGTCGCGCTGAAGCTGTACTCGCGCGCGAGCGGCACGAGCAGTTGGCTCACCGAACCCGAATTCCGCGACAGCTCGCCGGCATTCGATCCCGACGGCAAGTACCTCTACTTCGTTTCGGTGCGCACATTCGACCCGGTCTACGACAACGTGCGCTTCGACCTCAGCTTCCCGCGCGGTGGGCGGCCGTACCTGATCGCGTTGCAGGCCGCGGGACGGCCGCCGTTCGATCCCGAGCCGCGCGGCCTCGGCGGCGATCGCAGAGCGGCAGGCGCCCCTGGCAGCGATGCCGCGAAGGACACGCGCGCGAAGCCGCCGCTGCGGATCGACCTCGACGGCATCGCGAACCGCGTCGCCGCCTTTCCGGTCCCCGAAGGCCGCTATGGGCGGATCGCCGGCGTCGCCGGCAGCAAGGTCGTCTGGAACGCGCAGAACATCGTCGGCGCCCATGGCCGCGGCGGCCACAAGGAAGCCGCGGGCAAGCTGGAGCGGTTCGACTTCGCGAGCGGCAAGAGCGAAACGCTCGCCGACAAGATCGATGACTTCACGCTCTCGGCCGACGCGCTGACGCTCGTCTACCGCGACGCGAAGACGCTGCGCGCGATCGCCGCCGACGCCGCCAAGGTCGACAAGCCCGACCCCGCCGATGCCGACGGGCCGCCGTCGCGTCGCAACGGCCGCATCGATCTCGATCGCATCCGCATTGCCGTCGAGCCACAGCGTGAATGGCGGCAGATGCTGCGCGAAGTCTGGCGCCTGCAGCGCGACCAGTTCTGGTCAGCCGATCTGTCGGGCGTCGACTGGGGCGCGGTATGGCAGCTGTATCGGCCGCTCGTCGACCGCGTTGCGACGCGCGCCGACCTCTCCGATCTGGTCTGGGAGATGCAGGGCGAACTCGGCACCTCGCACGCCTACGAGGTCGGCGGCGATCATCGCAAGCCCCCGGCCGGCGCGCTCGGCCACCTCGCCTGCGAATCGCGCTGGGATGCCGCGCACGGCGGCTGGGAGATCACGCGCGTCGCGCACGGCGACGCCTGGGATGCCGCCGCCGATTCGCCGCTGAACGCGATCGGCGTCGAGGCCAAGCCCGGCGAACGCATCGTCACCGTCGACGGCGTGCCGCTGACGGCGGCGCTGCCGCCCGAGGCGCTGCTCGTTCACCGAGCCGGCCAGAAGGTGCAGCTCACGCTCGTCGGTAGCGGCGCCGACGGCGGCGAGCAGCGCCGCAACGTCGTCGTCACGACGCTCGCCGACGACATCCCCGTCTACTACCGTCAATGGGTCGAGAACAAGCGCGCCTGGGTCCACGAGCGATCGGGCGGCCGCGTCGGCTATTTCCACGTCCCCGACATGCAGGCCGCCGGGTTCGCCGAGTTCCATCGCTATTTCGGCAGCGAGTGCGAGCGCGACGCGCTGATCGTCGACGTCCGCTACAACCGCGGCGGCCACGTCTCGCAGCTGCTGCTCGAGAAGGTCGCGCGGCGCCGGCTGGCGTTCGTCCACTCGCGCTGGATGAACGTCAGCACCTATCCCGAAGAAGCGGTCGCGGGCCCGGTCGTCACCCTCACCAACGAGCACGCCGGATCGGACGGCGACATCTTCTCGCACAACGTCAAGCTGATGAAGATCGGCCCGCTGGTCGGCACGCGCACCTGGGGCGGCGTCGTCGGCATCTGGCCGCGCCACAAGCTCGTCGATGGCAGCGAGACGACGCAGCCCGAGTTCGCGTTCTGGTTCACAGACGTCGGCTTCGGCGTCGAGAACCACGGCACCGATCCCGACATCGAGGTCGACAACGCCCCGCAGGACTCCCGCGCCGGCCGCGACCGCCAGCTCGAGGTTGCGCTACAGACGGCGCTCGCCGCCGCCGATCGCAGCCAGCCGCTGCGCGCTCCCGAGGCGAAGCGCCCGCTGCTCGCGCGCACGCCGCTGCCGCCGCGCCGCTGAGCCGGCGCGGCCCGCCGGCGGCGATCAGCTCGGCTGCTTGACGACGCGCAGGTAGGGCTTGATCGTCTTGTAGCCCTGCGGGTACTTCTTCTTCGCGTCCTCGTCGGAGACCGAGCCGGCGATGATGACGTCTTCGCCCTGCTTCCAGTTCGCCGGCGTCGCGACCTGGTGCTTGGCAGTAAGCTGGATCGAGTCGAGGACGCGAACGATCTCGTCGAAGTTGCGGCCGGTCGTCATCGGGTAGGTCAGCATCAGCTTGATCTTCTTGTCGGGGCCGATGACGAAGACCGAGCGCACGGTCGCGTTGTTGGCGGCAGTGCGGCCGTCGGCGGCGACCTCGTCGGCCGGCAGCATGTTGTAGAGCTTGGCGACCTTGAGGTCGGCGTCGGCAATCATCGGGTACTTGACCGTCGCTCCTTGCGTCTCCTCGATGTCCTTGCTCCACGCGGTGTGGCGGTCGACCGGGTCGGCGGAGAGGCCGATCAGCTTGGCGTTTCTCTTCGTGAACTCGGGCTCGATTTTGGCCATGTAGCCGAGCTCGGTCGTGCAGACCGGCGTGAAGTCCTTCGGGTGCGAGAAGAGGATCGCCCACTTGTCGCCGATCCAGTCGTGGAAGCGGATCCTTCCTTGCGTGGTCTCGGCTTCGAAATCGGGCGCAGTGTCGTTGATGCGCAGGGACATGTCGGTCTCCTTGACGGGTGCAGGGTCGCGCAGAGCGAGCGCGGGGCGACGAGTATGGCTCCCCCGCTGTCTCCGTGCACGCCGCCGGCGCCGATGGCGTGGGCGCACCGGAGTACCGGCCCCTAAACTGGCGAGGGAGGCTCGATTGAACCTGGCGCAGTTGCTCGTCCGCTCGGCGCGGGTCCATCCCGATCGGCCCGCGATCCTGCATGGCGATCGGGTCGTCTGGCGCTACGGCGAGCTCGCCGCGCGCGTCGCCCGCCTCGCCGGCCACCTGCGCGCGCTCGGCCTGGTGCCCGGCGATCGCGTCGCGCTGCTGATGAGGAACCACCCGTCGTACCTCGAGGCGCTGTACGCCGTCTGGTGGGCCGGGCTCACGGGGGTGCCGATCAACGCCAGGCTCCATCCGGCGGAAGTCGACTTCATCGTCGAGAACTCGGGAACGTCGGCGCTCTTCATCACCGAGGACCTCGCCGCGAGCGTCGCACCGCTCGCCTGCCGCCTGCGGGCAACGCTTGTCGTCGGCTCGGCGGACTACGAGGCGGCGCTCGCCGCGGCGCCGATCCTCGCCGCCGCCCGCGCACCGAGCGATCTCGCCTGGCTCTTCTACACCTCGGGGACGACCGGGCGGCCGAAGGGCGTAATGCTCACCCACCGCAACCTGGCGACGGCGCTGGCGTGCTACTTCATCGACGTCGACGACGTCGATGCCGCCGACGCGACCGTCTATGCCGCGCCGATGTCGCACGGCGCCGGGCTCTACAACCTCGCCTTCGTCGCGCGCGCGGCGCGCCACATCGTCCCGGTGTCGGGTGGCTTCGATCCCGCGGAGCTCGTCGCCTTCGCGCAGAGCGTCGGCCGCCTCTGCCTGTTCGCCGCGCCGACGATGGTGCATCGGCTCGTCGATCACGTCGCCGCGACCGGCGCGTCGTGCGACGGCTTCAAGACGATCGTCTACGGCGGCGGCCCGATGTACGGCGCCGACATCCGCCGGGCGCTGGCGACGATGGGCCCGCGCTTCGTCCAGATCTACGGCCAGGGCGAGTCGCCGATGACGATCACCGCGCTATCGCGCGCTGTGCTCGCCGACGACCGCCACCCGCGCTGGGCCGAACGCATCGAATCGGTCGGCGTCGCGCAGACGCTGGTCGAGGTGCGCGTCGTCGACAACGACGGCACGGACCTGGCGACCGGCGAGACCGGCGAGGTCGTCGTCCGCGGCGACACCGTGATGGCCGGCTATTGGCGCAACCCCGAGGCGACGGCGCAGGCATTGCGCGACGGCTGGCTGTGGACCGGCGACATGGGTGTGCTCGACGACGACGGCTTCCTGACGCTGAAGGACCGCTCGAAAGACGTCATCATCAGCGGCGGTTCGAACATCTACCCGCGCGAAGTCGAGGAAGTCCTGCTGCGCCACCCGCGTGTGCGCGAGGTCTCGGTGGTTGGACGCAACGACAAACGCTGGGGCGAGACCGTCGTCGCGTTCGTCGCCTGCGACGGCGACGCCGTCGCTGCCGGAGAGCTCGACGCGCTTTGCCTCGCGCACATCGCGCGCTTCAAGCGGCCGCGCGAGTATCGCTTCGTCGAGACGCTGCCGAAGAACAACTACGGCAAGGTGTTGAAGACCGCCTTGCGCGAACAACTGCAGCAGGAGGAAGACACGCCATGACGAACGCGCCGCCGTCGGACGGCCGCACCGAGCCGACGCCGGAGCAGGTGATCGCGCTCCTCGATCGCGCCCACGCGCTCGCGCGGCGAACGATGGACGCCGGCCACCATCCGTTCGCCGCGCTGCTCGTCGCCGGCGACCACGCGACGGTGCTGCTCGAGCAGGGCAACGTCGACAGCGTCAACCACGCCGAGGCCGT
>DASXIP010000248.1:0-1540 GCA_036497875.1 Caldimonas sp. | reverse complement strand
CTACCCGTACGAGCTATCGGGCGGCCAGCAGCAGACTGCGTCCATCATGCGTGCGCTCGCGCCGCATCCGGCGGTGCTGTTCCTCGACGAGCCGTTCTCCGCGCTCGACTTCGAGATGACGCTCTTCATCCGCGAAAAGCTCCAGGAGGTCTTCATGGCGACCGGCACGACGATGCTGCTCGTCTCGCACGATCTCGAAGAAGCCGTCTACCTCGCCGATCAGGTGCTGCTGCTGACCAAGCGGCCGACCCGCGTCGCCGAGATCCTGCCGTACGCCGACCCGCGCCCCCGCACCGTCGCCACGCTCTCGGAGCCGAGCTTCGTCGCCGCGAAGAAGATCAGCCTCGAGGTCTTCCAGCGCGAGGTCCGGCGCTAGCCTCGTCAGGCTCGCGAGCCATGGACGCAAAGCGCATCGAAGCGTATGTCGACGCGGCGGCGGCCGCGCTCGCGCTGCCGCTAGTCGCCGCGCATCGGCCCGGCGTGCTGCGCTATTTCGGTTTGGCGGCCGAGCTCGCCGAGCTCGTCATGGCGGCGCCGCTCGGGCCGTTCGATGACCCGGCGCCGGTCTTCGTGCCGATCGCACCCGACGATTTGGGCGAGCACGGCCCGGTGCGGGGATGACGGCCGAAGCGATGGCAGCGCAGCTGCTCGCCGGCAGCAGTGGCGGCATCGCCGAGGCGGTGCGCGCCGGCGCAGTGACGGCGACGGCGATGGTGCTCGCGAGCCTCGCCCGCATCGCTGCCACTGATGAAGTCGTCAACGCCTTCACCGACCGCACGGCCGATCGCGCGCTGGGCCGGGCCGCCGCGCTCGACGCCGCACTTGCTAAACGTGAGGCTGCGACCGCCGAGCTGCCGCTGCTCGGCGTTCCGTTCGCGGTCAAGAACTTGTTCGACGTGGCCGGCATCACGACGCGCGCCGGCGCCAAGATCGAGCGCGAGAAGCCGCCCGGGCTGCGCGATGGCCTGCTGGTGGCGCGCCTCGAACAGGCGGGCGCGATCCTGGTCGGCGCGCTCAACATGGGCCAGTACGCCTACGGCTTCACGACCGAGAACTCGCACGATGGCCCGACGCGAAACCTGCACGATCCGGCGCGCATCGCCGGCGGCTCGTCGGGCGGCTCGGCGGCGGCCGTTGCCGCGGGCCAGGTGCCGCTCGCGCTCGGCTCCGACACCAACGGCTCGATCCGCGTGCCGTCGTCGCTCTGCGGCACCTGCGGCCTGAAGCCGACCTATGGCCGGCTGTCGAGGAACGGCAGCTATCCGTTTGTCGCCAGCCTCGACCACCTCGGCCCGTTTGCGCGCTCGGCACACGATCTCGCCCTCGCCTACGACGCGATCCAGGGCCCCGATGGCGACGACCCGGCGTGTGTCGGGCGACCGGTCGAGGTGACCGCGGCGACGCTCGGCGAGCTTGCCAGAGGCACCGCCGGGGCCGCCGCGCGCGTTGCAGTCCGCCGCCCTCATGACGCGATCGCGCTGACGTGGGCGGCGACGACGCGCCAACCCCCGTCGAAGCGGACCCAGGTCTGGCTCTGCCG
>DASXIP010000247.1:0-2252 GCA_036497875.1 Caldimonas sp. | reverse complement strand
GGCGAAGCGATCGAGGCATGCCGGACCGCGCTCGCCACCGCATCGAGCGAGGGAGAGCGAGCGAGCGCGATGATCGCGACCGCCTCGGCGATGCGCCTCAACGACCGCATCGCCGAAGGGCTGGCGATGCTCGACGACGCGGAGCCGCTCGCCCGAGCCGCCGGGCTCGAGCTCGATCTGGCGCGCCTGCACCACCTACGCGGCAATCTCTACTTTCCCCTCGGACGCGAGTTCGAATGCCTGCGCTCGCACGAGCGATCGCTCGAGCACGCGCGCGCCGCGGGCTCGCTCGAAGCCGAGGCCGCCGCGCTCGGCGGCATCGGCGACGGCTACTACCTGAAGGGCCTGATGCGCTCGGCGAACCAGCAGTTCCGCGCCAGCGTGAAGCTCGCGCGCGAGCACGGCTTCGGCAGGCTCGAGGTCGCCAACCTGCCGATGATCGGCTGGACCGGTCTCCATCTCGCCAAGATCGACGAAGCAGTCGCGGTCGGACGCGAGGCGATCGCCCTCGCGCAGACGGCTTCGCAGCCGCGCGCCGAGATCATGGGGCGCATGCTCGTCCACTGGGTCGACGGGCTGATCCGCAACCGCCTCGATGAAGCCGAGCGCGATTCGGCAGCCTGCATGGAGCTGATCGCCTCGGTCGGCGCAAAGCGTTTCGAGGCGCAGCTGCTGGCGGTGATGGCGTTGATCGCGCTGCGACGGGGCGATCGCAGCACGGCGCGGGCGCGGGCCGAAAGCGCCCTGCCGATCTGTCAGCAACACGGCATGGGTCAGATCGGACCGTGGCTGCACGGGGTCTTCGCTCTCATCGAAACCGATCCCGCGGCACGCCGGCGCTGGCTCGACGACGGCGACCGACTGCTCGGGCTCGGCTGCGTCAGCCACAACCAGGTGCAGCTCCCCGAGCTGGCGATCGACGCGCTGCTTGAGATCGGCGACTGGGATGGCGTCGAGAAGCAGTGCAATCACATCCGCCGCTACACCGCCGCGGAGCCGCTCGCCCTCTGCGACTTCATCGTCGCGCGCGGGACGGCGCTCGCCGACTTCGGCCGCGGCGAGCGCGGCGACGCGCTGAGGACGACCCTCGTCGAGCTGCAAGAGCGCGGCGTCAGCGCTGAGCTGAACAGCTTCCTGCCGGCGATCGACACTGCCCTCGGGCGCTTCCCGGCGGCCGCTGCGCGCTGAGCCGCAGCCATGAAAAAGGGCAGCCCGCGGGCTGCCCTTCGAACGACGCTCGACGCCGGCTATTCGGACGCCGTCGTCGTGGCTGCCGCAGCGGCGTCGCTCGCCGCGTCGACCTGCGCCATCTGCACCGCCGCGAGCTCCTCGGCCTCCTGGACAGCGATGGCGCGGCGCTCGGCGTCGTCCATCGCTTCCTTGGCCTTGCGGGCTTCGTGGAATGCCATGCCGGTGCCGGCGGGGATCAGCCGGCCGACGATGACGTTCTCCTTCAGCCCGCGAAGCTCGTCGCGCTTGCCCATGATCGCCGCCTCGGTCAGCACGCGCGTCGTCTCCTGGAACGACGCCGCCGAGATGAAGCTGTCGGTCGACAGCGACGCCTTGGTGATGCCGAGCAGGATGTCGTCGTGCGTCGCCGGCAGCTTGCCGTCGGCGACCAGCTTATCGTTCCTGCCGAGGAGCTCCGAGCGCTCGACCTGCTCGCCGGTGATGTAGCCGGAGTCGCCCGGGTTCGTGATCTGGACGCGACGCAGCATCTGGCGAACGATCACCTCGATGTGCTTGTCGTTGATCTTCACGCCCTGCAGGCGATAGACGTCCTGCACCTCGTCGACGATGTAGCGCGCGAGCTCTTCCGTGCCCTCGAGGCGCAGGATGTCCTGCGGGTCTCTCGGCCCGTCGACGACCGACTCGCCCTTGTTGACCACCTGGCCCTCGTGGACCACGATGTTCTTCTCCTTCGGGACGAGCTCCTCGTAGACCTTGCCTTCCGGGTCGGTGATCTGCAGCCGCACCTTGCCCTTGGTCTCCTTGCCGAACGAGACCGTGCCGGTCATCTCTGCGAGGGTGCCCTTGTCCTTCGGCGTGCGCGCCTCGAACAGCTCGGCCACGCGCGGCAAGCCGCCCGTGATGTCGCGCGTCTTCTGGCCTTCGACCGGAATGCGCGCCATCACCTCGCCCGGGGCGAGGTCCTGGCCGTCGCGGATCTGGATCAGCGCGCCGACCGGGAAGGCGATCGTCACCGAGTGGTCGGTGCCGGGGATCTTCACCTCGTTGCCGGCCGCATCGAG
>DASXIP010000246.1:0-2732 GCA_036497875.1 Caldimonas sp. | reverse complement strand
ATCCGCTGCTGCTGGCCGGTCAGCTCGGCGATCGCGATCTCCTGCGCTTCCTCGCGTTGCTCGCGGCTGAGGCCGGCGACGCGCGGGATCATCACCTGCAGCACGGGGTTGATCGCGGCGATCCGGCGCGCGAAGCGATCGAAGCGGAGCGGCTCCTCGCGCTGCGCCGCCGACAGCGCGTCGGCGTGCCGCTTGGCATCGTCGAGCCAACCGCTCATGCGCTCGAGCTCGACCTTGGCATCCCAGAGGCGGCCGACCGAGTCCTGCGAGAGCTGCCAGGCGAGCACGCCGCCGACGAGGCGGACGCGGTCGCGCTGCTTGAACGCCTCCTCGTCGGCGTTCGGCGCGTCGACGATGCGGCGGATCTCCTTCAGCTTCTCGATCAGCTCCTGCTGCTTGGCGTCGGCGAACGCGACGCCGTCGCCCGCCGCCTCGCCGGCCGCGACCTCGGCGGCGAGCGCGTCGCGCCGCTTGACGAGCGCCTCGATGTCGATCTGTTGCTGCCGCTCGCGAATGACCGGCAGCCGGTCGGCGAAGGCCTTGCGGCGCGTCGCGAGCATGTCGTCGAAGATGACGAGCTTGTCGCGCCAGTCCTCGAGGTTCCTGGCGAGGAAGCGCAGGTCGCGGTAGTTCTTCAGCGCCTCCTGGAACTCGTGCTGGGCGAGCACCTGGGCGAGATGGCGCGCGCGCGGCATCTCGGCGAGGTCGCGGATCTTCCAGAACCAGCCCATCTCCTCGCCGGGGTTCTGCTCGACGAGGGTGTCGATCATCTTGCCGTTGCGGATCGCCTTGATCGACTCCTCGAGCGCCGCGCTCTCGCGCTCGAATGCCGCGATCGCGCCCTCGTAGCGCTGCAGCGCCTGGCCGTAGGCGCCGAGCTCGGCGTAGGCGTAGGGGACGGCGATCTGCGCCTCGAGGACGGCAGTTTCGCCGAAGTCGCGCTTGACAAGCTCCTGCCACGGCACGAGAGCGAGCTGCGGGTCCTTCATCGCGTCGGCGGCCCAGCCGAAGCCGAGCAGCGCCTTGCTCGACTGCAGGCTCTCGAGGCGGACGCGCTCGAGATAGACCCGTGCATCCTTCGGCCGGCTCTCGGAGAGCGCGGAAAAGCCGAGCGCGACGTTGGCGCGATCGCGAAGGTTGCGGTATTCCTCGGTCGGCGCCGACTCCTTGCCGAGCTCGTCGAGCAACTCGGTGCCGCGCTTGGAATTGCCCGACTTCAGCAGGGCGATGCCGAGGTTGTAGCGAACGTAGCGAGCGCCGTTGCCCTTGAGCGGCAGGCCGTTCAGCGCGCCGGCGGCGCCGGCGTAGTCCGAGCGCATCATCAGCAGCTGCGCAAGCAGGAGGCCCTTTTCCTCTTCGAGATCGCGCGGCAGCTTGTGCTCGACCTTGGCGAGCGCCTCCTCGGACTCGGAGAGGTAGCCGCGCTGGTAGCGGATCTTGGCGAGGTAGAACCAGGCGCGATCGCGCACCGAGGGCGCGGCGCCGCGGGCGACCATGGTTGCGAAGATGTCGCCCGCTTCCTTGGTCATGCCGTACGACGCGAGCATGCCGCCGCGCAGGATCTCGGCCTCGTCGTCGTGGTGGACGAGGCGGTCGAACTGCTGCGACGCCATCATCGTCGTGATCGACGTGAAGTAGCGGTCCTGGAAGAAATAGAAGAGCGCGTCGCCGTAGTACGGCGCCTTGATCTCGTGCGTCGGCGCGGGCGCTGCGCTGGCGCCGAACGGCCAAGCCGCTTCAGCCGGCGCGAGCGGCCACGCCGCCAGCACGAGCGCCGCCGCGACAGCGGCGATGCGGCCGATGCCGAGGGTGAGGCGGGCGGGGGAACCTGGAGCCATCGGGAATCACTGCCAGAGCTTGATGTCGAACTCGGGCTGGAGCTTGCCGGTCGAGTCCTGGATGCGAAGCTCGATGTACTTCGCTTCGGTCGTCTTCTCGAACTTGACGTTGGCGCCGCGCTTGTAGTTGCGGTCGTGTGGGCCCTTGCCGGTGAAGTACGCGACCAGCTCGTGTTTGCCCGTCTTCAGATTGCCGAGATAGACGCGCTGGACGCCGCCGCGATGCAGCGCATCGACCTCGAGCGCGGTGTAGAGATAGTTGGCGACGACCTTGTCGTCGAGCTTCACCTGCACCGAGTCGAGCTGGAACATCGTGCCGACGTCCATCGAGACGAACAGCGCCACCTGCGTGTTCGCCGGGAAGAGCAGTTCCTCCTCGAGGACGAGCAGGTCGCGGTTGAGCTTGACGACGTCGGCCTTGGCGTCCTAGATGCGGCCGTCGAGCGTGCCCGCGACCGGCGCGCTCGACGGCGCACCCGGCGTGAGCGCCGCACTGACCATCGCCGGCATGCTCGCCGACCCGGCAGGGCCCTCTGCCGCCGAGGCCGCACCGGCGACCATCGGTGCGGCCATGGCAGCGCCGCTGGCGGAAGCGGCAGCGGCGGTGCGGCCGATGCCGAGGGCGAGGCGGGCGAGGGAACCTGGAGCCATCGGGAATCACTGCCCGAGCTTGATGTCGAACTCGGGCTGGAGCTTGCCGGTCGAGTCCTGGATGCGAAGCTCGATGTACTTCGCTTCGGTCGTCTTCTCGAACTTCACGTTGGCGCCGCGCCGGTAGTTGCGGTCGTGCGGGCCCTTGCCGGTGAAGAACGCGACGAGCTCGTGCTTGCCCGTCTTCAGGTTGCCGAGATAGACGCGCTGGACGCCGCCGCGATGCAGCGCATCGACTTCGAG
>DASXIP010000245.1:0-2746 GCA_036497875.1 Caldimonas sp. | reverse complement strand
AAAGGTCGCCTGGAACGCCAGGTAGAGCAGCTCGGGGATGACGACGCCTTTGCTGAACGTCCCGGCCATCGAGAACGAGCCATCCTTCGGATTGAACATCTCGTTCATGAACACCCGGCTGAAGCCGCCGAAGTACGAGTTGCCCTCGGTGAACGCCAGGCTGTAGCCGTACAGGCACCACAGCACGACGATCATCGAGAAGGTGACGAACACCTGCATGAGTACCGACAGCATGTTCTTGCTGCGCACCAGGCCGCCGTAGAAGAGCGCCAGCGCCGGCACCGACATCATGATGACCAGTGCAGTGGCGACGATCATCCAGGCGACGTCACCCTTGTTCGGTACCGGTGCCGAAGCGGCCGCCGCCGCGGCCGACGCGGCATTGGCGGCCATCGGCGCCGACGCGGCCATGGCCGGCGTGGCCGCAGCAGCGTCGGATGCGGCCTGGGCGAACGCGCTCTGGCCCAAGACGAGGGCGAACAGGCTGAAGAAGAAGGCGATGAGAAGTTTGTTCATGGCGTGTTGTTCTCGTCGGCCGGTTAAAGGGCGTCCTTGCCGGTCTCGCCGGTGCGGATCCGAACCACCTGCTCGAGCGGCGAGACGAAGATCTTGCCGTCGCCGATCTTGCCGGTGCGCGCCGCAGCTTCGATCGCCTCGATGACACGGTCGACGATGCCGTCGTCTACCGCCGCCTCGATCTTCACCTTGGGCAGGAAGTCGACGACGTACTCGGCACCGCGATAGAGCTCGGTGTGCCCCTTCTGTCGGCCGAAGCCCTTCACTTCCGTCACCGTGACGCCCTGCACGCCGATCGTGCTCAGAGCCTCACGCACTTCGTCGAGCTTGAACGGCTTGACGATCGCGGTCACCATCTTCATCGCGGTCTCCCTCGTAGGCGTTGTGGTTCAGAAAGTCTTCGAGACGGACACGACCACGGTGCTGCTGCTGATGTTGCGATTGCTGATCGCAGCAGTGCCGGCGGTGAAGTCGCGGTTGGTCGAGACGTACGCGGCACCGAAGACCCAGCTGTTCCAGTCATAGGTCGCGCCGAACTTCCAGTCGGTGACGCTGTCGATCAGCGTGGTCCCGCCGATCTCGGTGAAGCGGGCATTCTTCTTCAGCGCCTGGTAGCCGAGGTGGCCGACGAGCCCGAAACCGTTGCCAAGGTCGTAGGTGCCGTTGGCCTCGAGATACCACGAGCCCTTCGAATCGTTGATGCCGAAGAAGTCGCTGACGGCATAGGAATACTTGATGCTGTACGTCTGGTAGCCGGCGCCGATGTAGAGCTCGGTGTTGTTGACCTTGAAGCTGCCCGCGATGTCGCCGCTGCCCGGGTAGTAGTAGTAATAGACGCCGCCATCGAGCGTGACCGGGCCGACCGGATACTTGAAGCCGCCGTAGAAATCCATCTCGATGTTGGCGCCGTTGTAGAAGGCGCTGTCGACGTTGGAGTTCCAGTTGCCGACATAGAAGCCGGAGGCGTGGCTGATGTCGAAGCCGCCCTGAAACGCCGGCTTCCGGTTGGTCTGTGAAACGCCGCGGAAACGATAGTCGCTGAACAGGCCGGCATTGCCCGAGATCGACCAGTCAGACTTGGGCGCCTCGGCCGCCGACGCGGCGGGCGCCGGCGCGGCCGGCGCCGTCGTCTGCGCCTGCGCGCCAAAAGCGGCGAGCGCGAGGGCTGCGACGAATGCGTACGACTTCTTCTTCATGAACCCAACTCCCCGATGCGTTGTGGATATCGGGACTGAATTCGCACGATGCATGCCAGCGCTCCGTCGCACCAGCGCGCCCTGCCTTGGCGCAATTGCCGCAACCGATCGCGGCCGAGGCACCACGCGAAGGCACGCACCGCGTTCCGATGCACCTGCATGGGGGACGCGCCAGGCACGGCGGCAAAACAGAATCGACGATGACCCTTGCACTCGTCCGTAGCCGTGCCCTGCGCGGCCTCGATGCACCCGCCGTCACGGTCGAGGTGCACCTCGCCAACGGCCTGGCCAGCTTCACGCTCGTCGGCCTCGCCGACACCGAAGTGAAGGAATCGCGTGAGCGCGTCCGCGCTGCACTGCAGACGAGCGTCGCTCGCCCACCGCGGCGTCCTCTTCCTCGTCGAGCTGCCGGGGTTTCCGCGCGCCGCGCTCGAGGCCTTGCGCGAACCGCTCGAGGCCGGACGCGGTTCTGCGTTACCAAGGCCGGATCGGCGACCCGCTGCTCGAGCGCATCGACCTCCAGATCGAAGTACCCGCGTCGCTTCCGGCCACGCCGGCGCGGCCGACGGCGAAGCGAGCGCCACGGTTGCGGCGCGCGTCGACGCAGCGCGCCGGCGCGCGATCGATCGCCAGGGCGTCGTCAACGGCGAGCTCGGCACTGCCGACTCGCCGCCGCCGAAGCGCATTTCCTCGCTGCGGTGACGACGCGGCTCGGCTGGTCGGCGCGAAGCTTTCACCGCATCCTGCACGTCGCCCGGACCGTCGCCGACCTCGACGCGAGCGCCGCCATCCCGAGCTCGCACCTCGGCAAGGCGATCCAGTACCGCTGCGCTCGGCACCGTCGCTTGCGCCTCGCGCGACGCTGGCGCGATCGTGCGAAGCGCGTCCTGGGCGTCCTAGAGCAGCGGCGCCAGCGCGCGCTCGGCGTCGGCGACGCTGCTCGCGCCGCGCTCGGCCCAGCTCTTCAGCTGGTCGGCGCCGATCTTGCCGACATTGAAGTAACGCGCCTCGGGATGCGAGAGATAAAAGCCCGA
>DASXIP010000244.1:0-8755 GCA_036497875.1 Caldimonas sp. | reverse complement strand
GAAGATCTTCGCCATCGCACCCGAGAACGTCACCGTGATCGATCCCTACGTCGGCGGCGGCTTCGGCTGCAAGGGCTCGGCGTGGTCGCACGTCGCGCTCGCGGCGCTCGCCGCGAAGGCGGTCGGCCGCCCGGTCAAGCTCGTCCTCGAGCGGCCGCAGATGTTCGGCCCGGTCGGCAACCGCCCGCACACCGAGCAGTCGCTCGGCCTCGCCGCCGATCGCGCCGGGAAGCTCACCGCGGTGCGCCACGCGACGATCTCCGAGACCTCGATGCTCGAGGACTGGCCCGAGACCTCGTCGCTGCCGGCGCGGCACCTCTATGCGTGTGCGAACGTGCAGTCGACGCACCGCCTCGCCAGGCTCGACATCGCGACGCCGACCTTCACCCGCGCGCCCGGCGAGGCCAGCGGCAACTTCGCGCTCGAAAGCGCGGTCGACGAGCTTGCCGTCCGGCTCGGCATCGATCCGCTCGAGCTGCGCCTGCGCAACTACGCCGAGCTCGACGAGAGCAAGCGCCGGCCGTATTCGAGTAAGTCGCTGCGCGAGTGCTACCGGGTCGGCGCCGAACGCTTCGGCTGGTCGCGTCGCGCAGCCACGCCGGCGTCGCGGCGCGACGGCCGCTGGCTGGTCGGCCACGGCATGGCGACGGCGACCTATCCGGCCAACCGCAGTGCCGCCGAGGCGGTCGTGCGCCTGCTGCCCGACGGCAACGTCGTCGTCGGCTCGGCGACGCACGATCTCGGCACCGGGACCTACACCGTGATGTCGCAGGTCGCCGCCGATGCGCTCGGCATGCCGATCGAGCGGATCCGCTTCGAGCTTGGCGACTCGCGGTTGCCGAAGTCGCCCGGCGCCGGCGGCTCGCAGTCGGCGGCGAGCGTCGCGCCGGCGGTCCACGCGGCGTGCGCGGCGATGCAGAAGAAGGTGATCGAGCTCGCGGTCGCCGACCCGCGTTCGTTCGCGTATCGGGTCGATCCTTCGCAGCTCACCGTCGTCGACGGCTGGCTGCGGATCGCGTCGACGCTGTCGACCGACCGTCCGGTCGCTGCAGCGAACACGAACGGCGAGCCGATCACGGCGCTGCTCGCGCGCAACGGCGGCGCGCCGCTCGAGACGCACGCCGAAGCGGCGCCGGGCAGCGAGCGCGAGCAGTACTCGATGCACGGCTTCGGCGTCGTCTTCGCCGAGGTCCGCGTCGACGGCGCGCTCGGCATCGTCCGCGTGGCCCGCGTCACTGCCGTCTATGGCGTCGGCAAGGTGCTCAACGAGAAGCTGGCGAGAAGCCAGATGCTCGGCGGCATTGTCTGGGGAATCGGCATGGCGCTCCTCGAGGAATCGCTGCGCGACGGCCGCGACGGCCGGATCGTCAACGCCAACCTCGCCGAGTACCACGTGCCGGTCAACGCCGTCGTCGGCGCAATCGACGTCGCGTTCGTTGCCGAGCGCGATCCGTACGTCAATCCGCTCGGCATCAAGGGCATCGGCGAGATCGGCATCACCGGCGTGCCGGCGGCGATCGCCAACGCCGTCTACAACGCGACCGGCAGGCGGGTCCGCGACCTGCCGATCACGCTCGACAAGCTGCTCTGACACGCCGGCGTGCCAAGCGCGGCGTCGCAGCATACGATGCAGCGCCCGCAACCTCGCCGAGTCGCGCTCGGCCCGCCATGACTCGACCGGATCCGGCCTCGGCGCGCGCCGAACTCGATCGCAACGCGTTCCTGGTCCTGCTTGCCGTCCTGACGGTCGCACTCGCGTGGATCGTGTGGCCGTTCTACGCCGGTGTCTTCTGGGCTGCCGTCCTGTCGCTGCTCTTCGAGCCGCTCTACCTCGCGTTCGTCGCCCGCATGGCCGGCCGGCGCAACCTCGCCGCGCTGGCGACGGTGGCGATCATCTTCGTCCTCGTCATCCTGCCGGTCGTGCTCGTCACCGTCGCGCTGGTGCAGGAGGCGACCGGCTTGTATCACCGGATCAAGAACGGCCAGGTCAACGTCGGCGCCTACTTCCAGCAGATCGTCCAGGCGCTGCCGTCGTGGGCCGCCGGCCTTCTCGAGGGGCTCGGCATCGATGATCTTCCGGATCTGCAGGCGAAGGCCGCGGCCGCGATCACCCAGCGCAGCCAGGCGCTCGCCGGTCGCGCGTTCAACATCGGCCAGCATATGTTCGACATCGTCGTCGCCTTCTTCATCGCCATGTACCTGCTGTTCTTCCTGCTCCGCGACGGCACCGAAGTTGCCGCCGGAATCCGCAGCGCGATCCCGCTCGCGCCCCATGTCAAGGCGCGCCTGATCGAACGCTTCACGACCGTCGTCCGCGCCACCGTCAAGGGCAACCTCCTCATCGCGGCGGCGCATGGCGCGCTCGGTGGCCTCGCGTTCTGGGTCCTCGGCGTCCACGCGCCGATCCTCTGGGCCGTCGTCATGGGCTTCCTGTCGTTGGTCCCGGCGGTGGGCACCGCCCTGATCTGGGCGCCGGTCGCGGCCTATCTGATCGCCGTCGGCCACATCTGGCCGGGCATCGGCCTGATCGCGTTCGGTGTGTTCGTGATCGGCCTCGTCGACAACGTGCTGCGGCCGATCCTGGTCGGCAAGGATTCCCGGCTGCCCGACTATGTGGTCCTCGTCTCGACCCTCGGCGGCCTTGCGGTCATGGGACTGAACGGGTTCGTCATCGGCCCGATGATCGTGGCGATGTTCATCTCGGCGTGGCAGATTCTGGCCGCGGAACGCGGGCATGCCACTGCCGATGCGGCCTGATCGGTGCACGCGCCGGCGCGTCGGCGCGTTCCTACTGCAGGGTCGGTGGTTGTCCGGCATGCTCCAGCGTGCGCCGACTCTGCCGCACCGGTCGCACGGCCAATAGTCTCGGAGGAGCGATGGAAGACGCTGCCGAACGGATCCGCGAGCTCGAAGCTCGCCTCGTTGCCCACGGCCTCGTGCTGAAAGCGATCGCCCGCCTGCTGTCGGAATCGGCGATCGCCGAGCTGAAGGCCGCCGCGCAAGGGATCGACGACGAAGGCATGCAGGAGGCCAATCCGAACCTGCACCTGCGGCTCGTCGCCGAGGAGATGTGGAGCATTCTCGAGATGGTCGGCTGAGACGGCACGCCGGCGCGTCCTCGTCGGCTGGCGGGCCGGGCAGGCGCCGCGCCCCCGCGTCGTCGCAGAATCAGCCCCATGCAGCGTTCGTCTCTGCGCTCGCGTCTCGCCAGCCGGTCCCTTTGGCTGCGGGTCGCGCTGGGTGTCGTCGTCTTCGTCGTGCTCTGGAGCGCCGCTTGGTGGTATGTGCCGCCGGTCGTTGCCGCGCAGGCGCGCGAGCAGGCCCAGCGCGCGCTCGGTCGCTCGCTGACGCTGGGACACGTCACCTTCCAGCCGTGGACGCTCGAGCTGACGGTCGACGATATTGCCCTCGCCGGCGCCACGGCCCAGGAGCCGCCGGCGCTCGAGGCCAAGCGCCTCTACGTCGACCTCGCGTTCGTTTCGCTGCTGCGGCTGGCGCCGATCGTCGACGGCCTCGAGATCGACGCCCCCATGGTGCGCGTCGCCCGCGTCGCCGATGGCCACTACGACGTCGACGACGTGCTCCAGCGCGTCGCCGCGATCATCGCGGCGAGCGCCGGCAAGCCGACGGCGCGCTTCGCGCTGCACAACATCGCCGTTCACGACGGCGGGGTCGACTTCATCGACCGCCCGCTCGCGACGACGCACCGCTTGCGCGCGCTCGCGCTCGGCATCCCGTTCGTCAGCTCGCTGCCGTCGCAGCGCGAGATCAAGGTCGAGCCGCATCTCGCCTTCACGCTCGACGGCAGCCGGTTCGATACCGCCGGCGCGGCGACACCGTTCGCCGAGCGCGGCAACGGCGAGCTGCATCTGAAGATCGACGGCTTCGCGGTCCAGCCCTACCTCGGCTACCTGCCGCGCGACCTGCCGGCGCAGCTGCGCGCGGCGACGCTGAACAGCGACGTCGTGATCGCCTTCGAGCAGCGGCCGAAGCTCTCGCTCAAGATCTCGGGCCTGGTCGGCGCGAGCGGCATCGAGCTCGTCGATCGCGCGGCGCACGAGCTGCTGCAGGTCGGCAACGTGCAGGTGAAGATCGACGAGCTGCGGCCGCTCGAGCGCCTTGTGCGGCTGCAGAGCGTCGCCATCGGCGCGCCGCACGTCGTCGCGGTGCGCGATGCGTCCGGCCACGTCAACCTTCTGCTCGCGGGCGAAGGGCCGGGCGGCAAGGCGGTGCCGGTTGCGCGCGTGCCGCTGCCGACGAGTTCGGCTGGCGGCGCCGCCAGCGGGGTGGCGATCGCGAGCGCGTCGTCGTCGCCATCGCCCGGGTCGGCGCCGCGGGCAGCGTCGGCGGCAGGCGCCGCGAGCCCGGCGGCTGCACCGTCGCCGTGGCGACTCGCGCTCGCCGCGCTGTCGCTGCGGGCCGGCCGCCTTGACTGGAACGACGCCACCACGACGCCGGCCGCGGCACTCGCGCTCGCCGACGTTTCGCTCGACGCGCGGTCGATCGGCTGGCCGCTGGCAGCGCCCGTGGTCTTCCATGGCGAGGGAACGCTTGGCGCCGGCGACCAGCGCGGCAAGCTCGCCTTTTCGGGCCAGGGCGATACCGTTGGCGCGAAGCTCCAGGTCTCGCTCGCGACATTGCCGCTGGCGCCGTTTCGGCCGTACCTGAGCACGATCCTTGCCCTGCCCCTTGCCGGCGAGTTGGACGCCGATGTCGACGTCGAATGGCATGCCGGCGATGGGACACCGAACGTTCGCGCCGTCGCGAACCGGCTGGCCTTGACGCAGCTCGCACTCGGCGATGCTCACGCCCCGGAGGCTGCTGTCGAGCGCCTCGAGCTGACCGATGCGCGCATCGACACCCGCGCGCGCACGCTCGCGGTCGGCAAGCTCGCGGTGCAGGCGCCACGGCTTCAGGTCGAGCGCGATGCGCTGCGCCGCTGGGCGTTCGAGCGCTGGAAGACGCCGCCGGGAAGCAATGCGGCGACGCGGTCGGACGCCGCTGCGGCGACGTCGCCAGGCGCGGACAACGCCGCGCCGTGGAGCGTGTCGCTCGCCGAGTTCGCCGTCGAGCGCGGCCGGGTCGGCATCGCCGACCGCGCCAACGCGGTGCCGATCGCGCTCGACGTACTCGACCTCGGCGTCCAGCTGCACGGCTTCGCGCTCGCCGCCAAGTCGGCGCCGTTTCACGTCAGCGCTCGCGTCGCGGTCCCGGCCGGGCCGAGCGGCAAGGCTGTCGGCAGCGGCGTCGTCGGCAGCGTCGATGTGCGCGGCGAGTTGCAGAGGATCGTCGCCGGCGTCCCCGGCGAAGGGCGTGCGACCCTCCTGCTCAAGGACCTGCCGCTGCATCTGCTCGATCGCTATCTCGACGACGTCCTCGACATCGAGGTGCAGAAGGCGCAGACGAGCTTCAGGGGCGATCTGCGCTGGTCACGTGCGACCGCGGGCATGTCGCTCGCGTTGCGCGGCGATGCGACGGTCGAAGACTTCCGCGCGACCAATGCCTCGACCGACCGCGCCGCTCCGGTCCGCGGCCTGGCGCTGGCGCGCGATCCGGGCAGCGGCCGTCAGCTGCTCAACTGGAAGACGCTCTCGCTGCGCGGCATCGACCTCGCGATCTCGCCCGGCGCGGCGACCCGCTTCGGCGTCGCCGAGACCGCCCTCAGCGACTTCTTCGCGCGCATCGTCCTCGACGAGAACGGCCGCCTCAATCTCGAGGACGTGACCCATCCGGCGAACGCGGCGGCGAGCGCCTCTTCGCCCGCTGCGGCCTCCGCGTCCGCCTCGGCAACGGCGCCGGCGCCCGTGACGACGGCAACCGTGGCGTCGGCTTCGGCAGCGACAGCGTCGCCGGCGGGCCCCGCGGCGATCATTCGCTTCGGGCCGATCGTCGTCGTCGGCGGGCGCATCAACTACAACGACCGCTTCGTCAAGCCGAACTACAACGCCAACATCAGCGAGTTGAGCGGGCGGCTCGCGTCGTTCTCGTCCGAAGCGCCGGCGCCGGGGCAGCCGCCGCAGCTCGCCGAGCTCGCCCTCAAAGGCGTCGTCGAAGGGACGGCGTCGCTCGAGATCACCGGCAAGGTCAACCCGCTCGCCAAGCCGCTCGCGCTCGATTTGAAGGCGAAGGTGCGCGACCTCGAGCTGCCGCCGCTCTCGCCGTATGCGATCAAGTACAGCGGCTACGGCATCGAGCGCGGCAAGATGAGCGTCGACCTCGCTTACGTCGTCCAGCCGAGCGGCGAGCTGACGGCGAGCAACAGGATCGTCCTCAACCAGCTTGCGTTCGGCGACAAGGTCGAGGGCTCGACGGCGAGCCTGCCGGTCAAGCTCGCGGTCGCGCTGCTCGCCGACAGCCACGGCGTGATCGACGTCGACCTGCCGGTGAGCGGCTCGATCAACGACCCGAAGTTCTCGCTCGGTGGCGTGATCTGGAAGGCGATCACGAACCTCTTCGTCAAGGTCGTGACGGCGCCGTTTACGGTGCTCGCGTCGGCGTTCGGCGGCGGTGGTACCGGCGAGCTCTCCTACATCGAGTTCGCTCCGGGAACGTCGACGCTCGACACCGGCGCGCGAGAGAACCTCGACAAGATCGCCAAGGCGCTTGCCGACCGGCCGGCGCTGACGTTGACGATCACCGGCGAGAGCCGGCTCGACCACGAGGGCGAGGCCTGGAAGAAGGAGCGCCTGGAGCAGCTCCTGCGCTCGGAAAAGCGCCGTCAGGGGATCGCCGGCGGCGCCAGCGCCGAAGCCGAGGTGACCGTCACCGAGGCCGAGGTCCCGGCGCTCCTGAAGGAGGTCTACCGGCGCGCCGACATCGTCAAGCCGAAGAACGTCGTCGGCTTCGCCAAGGACCTGCCGCCGGCGGAGATGGAGGCGCTGCTGCTCGCCGGCATGACCGTCACCGACGACGCGATGCGGCAGCTCGGGGTGCGCCGCGGCACGGCGGTGCGCGACTATCTCGCCAGCCGATCGATCGCGACCGAGCGACTCTTCCTCGGCGCGCCGAAAGCGGCGAGCGACGCCGCCAGCTGGACACCGCGCGCCGACCTCAAGCTCGCTGCGAGCTGAGGACGCGGTCGAGGGGCTTCAGCGGACGCCGCTGAAGTCGCAGCGGAAGTAGAGCGTCTGCGACGGCGGTCCGTCGTTCGCGGTGCGGGCGCGCACCGACCAGCGGTTGCCATAGGCGAGCGACGATGCGACGACTTCGATCTGCGCCGCCGCGGTCGGCGCCACACGGGCCGCCTGCCAGCTCCGCTCCGGTTGCACCTCCATCGCGACGACATAGTCGCGCGCGCCGGCGACTGCCGACCAGCGCAACGTCACGCCACGACGGCAATCGAGCGTCGGCCCCGGCCCTTGCATGGTGCCGGGCGAGATCGCGCGCGGCGGATCGAGCCGCGGCGGCGGCGGTGGTGGTGGTTCGTGCGGTGGCGGATGATCGCGGGTCGATGGTGGCGTCTCGCGCGGCTTGTCGTGGTCACTGCTCGCGGCGAGGGCGGCGATCAACGCCCCGATCGCGATCGCAACCGGCAAAGCGGCATTCGACCCGCGCGGCGGCGGCGTGAGTTGCTCGACGCGTTGGACCCAATCGCGCGTTCGCGCGAGCTCTTCGAGGCTCGCCGCCGCCGGCTGCGGCGCCCGCGGGTAGGCGAGCGTCGTCGTGCCGGCGCCGATCGCGATCGACGGCCACGCGCCGGTCGTCGAGCCGACCTCGACAGCGCCTTCGACGACGGTGACGCCGGTCGTTCCGCCCGCGTACGTGCGCACCAGATACGCGGTGCCGCGGGCGCCGGCGGTGACGAAGGTCGTGTCGACCGAGAACAATCCCTTCACCTTGACGAAAGCCTCGCCGAAGAAGTCGGTCAGCGAGCCGACGCGGCCGCCGCTGTTGGGGCGCATCAGCACCTCGGTCCCCGACGGATAGCGGATCACCGCGTGGGCGCGCGGCCCGGTCTCGATGCGGTCGCCGCGCCTGAGCTCGAGGCCGGCGTAGGCGTCGCCGCGCTGGCCGTCGCGGGTGACGGCGACGAGCCCCGGCTCGCGGCCTTGCGCGACGCGATTGCCGTCGACGACGATGCCGTCGAGCCGGGCGACGTCGGCCGCGTTGCTCGGCACCGGTGCGCCGGATGCAGGCGGCGATTGCGGAACGGTCGTGCACGCGACCAGCGTCGGCAGCAGCATCGCCGCGATCACGGTCCACGCGCTGGCGCGCACGAACAGACGAATGGCCGGAGCAGCGCTCATGTGGTGGTCCTCCTCCAGTTGCGATTCGCGAGCCAGGCGCCGAGCGCGAGAGCGGCGAGGTCGTAAGGGATGCCGACGATCTGATGATCGGTCCGGTACCAGGCGATCGACGCGGCGATCCACACCAGCGCGATCATCATCAGGACGGCCATCCTCAGCGCGCGCGGCCGCGTCCGCAGTCGACGCGCCGAATAAGCGCCGAGAAGCGCCGCGGCGCTCACCAGCGCCCACTCGGCAAGCCGGGGGATCGGCTGGATCGCGACGCCGCGCGTCATCGCGTCGACCTGCGCCGCGAACAGCTCGACGCCCCAGCGGTCGTCGGCGGGCCACGGCAGTGGCATGCGATCGGCTCCCGGCAATTGCGTGCCGACGAGGACGATCCGGTCCTTCAGCAACGCCAGCGTCGCCGGATCGCCGGCGACGATCTGCTCGTAGGCGACGCGTTGCGGTGCGCTGCGCAGCGGCGGCACGCTGTAGGGATCGAGCAGCTGGGCGACGACGCGATCGCC
>DASXIP010000243.1:0-3483 GCA_036497875.1 Caldimonas sp. | reverse complement strand
GCCGGCTTCCACGTCGCAACGCAGGATCCCGACGACCGCCGCATGGCGATCGCGATCTACCAGGCCGTGTACGACAGCGAGCTCGACAGCGTCGCCGAGCGTCGCGCTGCGTTGCGCGGCGTGGTCTTCGTCACCCTGCAGATGGACGCCCGGCTCAGCGGCGTCGCCGGCAAGGTGCCGGCGTACCTGCGGCTTTGCGTCGTCGACTCGGATCCGCTCGGCCGCCACCGCCTCGCCGGCGGCCCCGGTTGCGAAAGCGAGCGCGCCGGCCTCGGCCACGAGCACCCGCTCGTCTTCGCCGGCAGGCAATGGGAGCTGCGCGGCAGCGCCGACCCCGATCAGGTCCCGGACGGCGCGGGCCGCAGCACGTGGACCATCGCCTCGGTCGGCCTGCTCTCGGCGGCGATGCTCGGCGCCTCGCTCCTGATCACAACCGGGCGGACGCGACGCATCGAGAGCGCTGTTCGCGAGCGCACGGCGGCCTTGCGCGCCGAAGTCGCCGAGCGCCACGTCGCCGAGAGCGCGTTGCGCGCGAGCGAGCAACGCTTCCGCAACATCATCGACAACGTGCCGATCGGGGTCGTGTACACCGACCTCGCCGGGCGCGTCATCCAGGCGAATCCGCGCTACTGCGAGCTGACCGGCTACGACGAGGGCGAGCTGACGCGCCTGAGCCCCGAGGCGCTGACGCACCCGGAGGACCTCGCCAACGACCAGTTGCTGACGGCACAGCTCGTCGCCGGCGAGATCCCCATGTACCGGCGCCACAAGCGTTGCCTGAACCGCACCGGCGACGTCGTCTGGGTGCGCTCGACGGTCTCGTTGCTGCGCGACCCGAACAACCAGCCCTGGCGGATCGTCGGCGTCGTCGAGGACATCACCGAGCATCTGCGGCTCGAGGAGGCCGAGCGGGCGCGCGAAGCGGCGGAGCTCTCGAACCGGGCCAAGAGCGACTTCCTCTCGCGCATGAGCCACGAGCTGCGCACGCCGCTCAACGCCATGCTCGGCTTCGCCCAGCTGCTCGAGATCGACCGCCGCCATCCGCTCACGGCCGGGCAGCGGCCGTGGGTCGCGCAGATCCAGCAGGCCGGCTGGCACCTGCTCGAGATGATCAACGACGTCCTCGACCTGTCGCGCATCGACTCGGGCAATCTTCGCCTGCAGACCGGCACGCTCGATCTCGGCGAGGTGGTCCAGGCGACGACAGCGCTGGTCGCCAGCGACGCCGCCAAGCGCGGCATCCGCATCAGCCAGGAGCTGGCGCCGGAGGCGTCGGCAATCCTCGGCGATGCGACGCGCGTCAAGCAGATCCTTACCAACCTGCTGAGCAACGCCGTCAAGTACAACATCGACGACGGCCGCGTCCATGTCGCCAGCCGGCTCGCGGCGACCGATATCGTCGAAGTGTCGGTGACCGACACCGGGATGGGGATGACGGCGGAGCAGATGGAAGAGCTGTTCCGGCCGTTCAACCGCCTCGGCCGCGAGCGGACGGCGCTTCAGGGCACCGGCATCGGCCTCGTCATCAGCCGCCGCCTCGCCGAGCTGATGGGCGGCTCGATCCGGGTCAAGAGCGTCCCCGGCGAAGGCTCGTCGTTCATCCTGAGGCTGCCGAAGGCGATCGACCCGGACACGATCCCGTCGTCGCTCGACGACTTCGCCGCCCTCGCCACCGACTACCACCGCCGGATCGTTCTCTACGTCGAGGACAACGAGACCAACGTCGAGGTCATGCGCGGCATCCTGGCACAGCGGGTGCAGGTCCAGATGGAGGTCGCGACGACCGGCCTGGGCGGCCTGGCGTCGGTTCGCGAACGACCGCCGCACCTGATCCTGCTCGACATGCACCTGCCGGACATGAACGGGCTCGACCTTCTGCGCCACCTGAAAGCCGATCCGGCGACCTCGTCGATTCCGATCATCGTCGTCTCGGCCGACGCCACGGCGCAGCAGGTCGACGCCGCCCTCGATGCCGGCGCCGTCCGCTACCTGACCAAGCCGGTCGGCGTGAACGAGCTCCTTGCCACCGTCGATGACCTGCTCGATCAGATGGATACCGGCTTCAGCTGAGCCGGGCGCCGGATTTGCCGGCCGCATGTGCGGCCATAGCTGCCTTCCATCGCCGCGATTGCGCGGCTCTTAGCACTCTCGACGCCCGACTGCTAATATTGGCGGAACCGAAATAGCCCCGAAGGGTCTTATTCCGTCATGAACGACTTCTCTCCGAACGGCCTGGCCCTGCGGGACCCCTGGGCGCTGGTTCCCTCCCTCGGCAACCTCGACGCGTACATCGGCGCCGTCAACCGGGTGCCTCTCCTGAGCCAGGCAGAGGAAACCGAGTTCGCGCGCCGCCTGCGCGACGACGGCGACCTCACCGCGGCGGGCCGGCTCGTCGTCTCGCACCTGCGCCTGGTCGTCTCGATCTCGCGGAAGTACCTCGGCTACGGCCTGCCGCACGGCGACCTGATCCAGGAGGGCAACATCGGCCTGATGAAAGCCGTCAAGCGCTTCGACCCCGACCAGGGCGTGCGCCTGGTCAGCTACGCCATGCACTGGATCAAGGCCGAGATCCACGAGTACATCCTGAAGAACTGGCGGATGGTCAAGGTCGCGACGACCAAGGCGCAGCGCAAGCTCTTCTTCAACCTGCGCTCGATGAAGCAAAGCCTGAAGAACGACGCCGGCGACGAGGACACGCACCGGTCGTCGCTGACGCAGGGCGAGGTCGATACGCTGGCAAGAACCCTGAACGTCAAGCGCGAGGAAGTCCTCGAGATGGAGACGCGTCTCTCGGGCGGCGACGTCGCGCTCGAACCGCAGAACGACGACGGCGAGGAAAGCTACGCGCCGATCGCCTACCTGGCCGACGACGCCAACGAGCCGACGCGCGTCATCGAAGGCAAGGGCCGCGACTGGCTCGCCGGCGATGGCATCGCCCTGGCGCTCGACGCGCTCGACGCGCGCAGCCGCCGGATCGTCGAGGAGCGCTGGCTGAAGGTCAACGACGACAGCTCGGGCGGCATGACGCTGCACGACTTGGCCGGTGAGTACGGCGTCAGCGCCGAGCGGATCCGCCAGATCGAAGTCGCCGCGATGAAGAAGATGCGCAAAGCGCTGGCGCATGCGGTCTAGGCCGCACGCGCCAGTTCACGCACTTCTTCGAAACAGCGCTGCTTCCTTCCCGCTTCGCTCGCCTCCCTCCGAGAGGGAGGAGCCGGACCCGCTGGGGCCGTTTCCGTGTCTAAGCGGCGACTAGCTTAAGCGGCGACGAGCTGCTTGATGTCGGCGGCCAGGATCTTCGGGTCGCCGCCATAGGGGACGAAGAGGCGGACGCGACCGGCGGGGTCGAAGACGAACGATGCGGCGCTGTGGTCCATCGTGTAGCTGCCCGCGGTCTTGCCCGGCACCTTGGCGTAGAAGACCTTGAACTCCTTGGCTGCCGCGGCGGTCTGCTCGGCGTTGCCGCGCAAGGCGACGACGCCG
>DASXIP010000242.1:0-13705 GCA_036497875.1 Caldimonas sp. | reverse complement strand
CGTCGTCACCGAATACGCGACGATGCCGGTGCCTGGATCGGTCGTCGCGCTGACGGCCGGCGCCGACGGCAACGTCTGGTTCGTCAAGGACGGCTACGGCGGCCCCGCCGTCGGCCGCGTCGACCCGGCGACGGGCGCCTTCACGACCTTCAGCACCGGGCTCAACGGCGCGTTCACGCTGTTCGGCGGAATCGCGCTCGGCGGCGACGGCAACGTCTGGTTCACGAGCTACTTCGACGGCCTGATCGGCCGCATCACGCCGGCCGGCGTCATCACCGAGTTCGCCGGTGTCGCGCCGAACACGCAACTGAACGCGATCACGGCAGGCCCGCAGATCGCAGGCTCGAACACGCTCTGGGTCACCGATCCGACCAACCAGGCGGTCGCCAAGCTGACCTTGCGCTAGCCGCCGGCAGCGGCGCTAGAAGGCGCGCTGCATGTAGATGCCGAGCGAGCCCTTGCGCATGCGCATGATCAGGCGGTCGTCGTCGTTGAGGCGAACGCCGATTCCCTGGTAGAAGAACACTTGCGATTGCGCCGGCTTCCATTCGATGCCGATCTTGCTGACCTCCTGCACCGAGGTCGAGCCGAGGACGCGCTCGGCGAGGCTGTTCGCAGGCGCCGGCGCGCCGACGACGCTACGCAGGCCGAACGAGAGCGCCGGCAGCATCACCCCGGGCGGCGCGGCGCTGTCGTAGCGGGCGTCCAGCGTCCGTGCCAGCGCGGGCCGCGATTCGAAGCGCATGCCGAGGTCGAGCGCGCCGCGCGACAGCGACCACCGGTAGCCGCCGTTTTCGGCGACACCGCTCGCCGACCAGCGAAGCGCCGGCACCGGCGTCGGCAGAGTCGACGTTGCGATCGGCTCGCCAGCGTCGGCGAGCGCGTCGTCGGACGGCGCGGCGGCGGGCGCTGCGTCGGCCGCGAGCGCCGGCACGGCGACCCCGAGGAGGCCGAGCAACAGAGGCGCGATCACGCGAATGAACGGCATTGGGCGTTTGGCGACTCGAAGTCGCGTCCCCGCAAGACTAACGCGGCCCGTTGCAACGAGGTAATCGGTCGGGGCCGAAAGCGACCGTGAGCGCGGTCCGGGCGTCACCGTAGGAGCCGGCCGACGCGCACGACCCGATTTTCCGCCTTGGCGAGCGCGCGTGGGGCACCGTCCGTCCCCGCGAGCGCGGGGTTCTGTGCCGACGGCGAGGGCCGGCACGCGCGTTCGCTTGCTTACATCTCGCCTGCCGCGGCGGCGCAGCGGCCTCAGCGGTGCGACTTCTCCTTCGCCTGGCCGATTTCGCGCCAGCTCTTCTCGCGGACTTCGACGCCGAACTTCTTGGCTGCCGCCTCGATGTGCTTCCAGGCGCGGTCGCGGTCGGCGTCGCTGACGCCTTCGACCTGGTTGAAGCGCGCGATGGCGTTGCGAACGTGGGCGGCGTTTTCGAGCGGCTCCTTGCGCTGCTCGGGGAATGCGAACTGACGGGTGTCGATCGCGTCGCGATGGCGGGTGTCGAGCTTGGTCATGACGGCCTCCTGTGGATGCGTTCGACCGGCAACCCGCATTCCCGCTCGCGCTGCTGCGCGCCTCAGTGACGGGCGAAGAAACGCAAGATCTCGTCGCTGGCGTCGAGCGCGTTCGAGGGTGGATCGAGGAAGCGTGCCAGCCGCTCACCGCCCGGCCAGGAATGGCCGCCGCCGTCGATCGTCACCAGCTCGACTTCGCTGCCGCCGCGGCAGTCGCGATAGCTCGTGCGCGTCACCGCGCGGGTCCGCTCACTGCTCGCTGCATCGGCGCAGTCGTCGTGGCGACGCCAGAAGTCGATCGCCGAGCCGACGCTCTTGACGTCGCGGACCGCGATCGCGCGGGCGCCGAGCCCGCCGTCGAACGGCAGGTTGCGATCCGCCGTGCCGTGGATGACGAGGACCGGCACCGGCCGCGCCGGCCGGCACTCGCCGCTCGGCACCGTCATCTCGCCGGCAACGACCGCTATCGCGGCGATGCGGTCGGCAAGTGCACACGCGACCTGATACGCCATCATGGCGCCGTTCGAGATGCCGGTCGCGTAGACGCGCGCGCGGTCGATGGCGACGACGGTGGCGAGATCGTCGAGCATGGCCGCGACGAATGCCGTCTCATCGACGCGGTGCTGCATCGCCCAGCCGCAGCAGGTGCCGGCGTTCCACGTCCGCAGCTTGCCCGCGATACCGCCCGAGCCCTGCGGATAGACGACGACGAATCCTGCCGCCCCGCCCTTGACGCTCAGCCGCGTCTGCGTGCGCACCGACGCTGCCGAGCCACCGCCGCCGTGGAAGACGAGCACCGCCGGAGGCGGCCGGTCCGACGCGGCGTGTGCCGGCAGATCGATCTCGTAGCTGCGCTCGTCTCCGCCGACGCGCACGGTCCGCTCGATCGTCTCGGCAGCGGCGCCGATCGCGAGCACGCCGAGGGTGCCGGCAATGAGAGAGCGCTGCAGCCAACTCGCGGTCATTGCAGCGTCATCAGCGTCGCGTTGCCGCCGGCCGCCGCGGTGTTGATGCTGACGGCACGTTCGACGACGAGACGCTCGAGCGGCAGCGCCGTCTCGCCGGGCCGGCACCCCGCGACGCTGACGATCGGGCCGGCTCGCTTCGCAATCAAGGCGGCGACGTGCAACAACGCGTCGGCGCTGCCATGGTGAAGCGCGGCGTCGAAGCGAACGTCGGCGGCGGTCCAGTCGGCGACGACGTCGACCCGGTTGCGCACCGCAGCGGGCAAGCGAGCACGCAAGGCCTCGTCTCTGCCCGGCCAAACAGCGCGGCTGCCGACGGCCAGCACCGCAGCGAGCTGGACGAGACGATCGCTGTCGGCATCGGCGAGGCAGAGGACGGCCTCGCGCGGGTGCAGCGTGTAGACGTTGCGCTCGCCGGTCGGCCCGGCGAGGATGGCGGCGACGCCGACCCGCGATGCTGCTGCGAACCGCGCGCAGACGTCGGCGAGCGCCCGCTCGCCGCGAAGCTCCGCCCAACGTTGCAGCTCCGACAACGCAACGTCCGTCGGCGCCACATCGGTGACTTCGACGCTCTCGCGCAGCGCGCGGGTCATGGCGTCGTCCGGCGGCCACGCCAGCAGGCGCAGCAGATAGAGCGGGCCGCCCGCCTTCGGCCCTGTGCCCGAGAGGCCCTCGCCGCCGAACGGTTGCACGCCGACGACGGCACCGACCATGTTGCGGTTGACGTAGACGTTGCCGACGTGCGCGGCGGCGACGACCTGCGCAATCGTCTCGTCGATGCGCGACTGCACGCCGAGCGTCAGGCCGTAGCCGGTCGCGTTGATCTGCGCGATCGTGGCGCCGAGGTCGCGGCGGCGAAAGCGGACGACGTGCAGCACCGGGCCGAAGATCTCGCACTCGAGCTCGCCGATGTCGTCGAGCTCGATCACGGTCGGCAGCACGAACGTGCCGCGGTCGAGCGTGTCGCCGGCGCCGACGCGCGCCTGCCGGAAGACCCGCCGGCCGCGCTGCTGCATGGCCAGGACGTGCGCCTCGACCCGGTCGCGGGCCTCGGCGTCGATCACCGGGCCGACGTCGACCGCGAGCATCTCGGCGCGGCCGATCCGGCTTTCGGCCATCGCGCCGCACAACATCTCGACGACGCGGTCGGCGCCGTCCTCCTGGACACAGAGCACGCGCAGCGCCGAGCAGCGTTGGCCGGCGCTGTCGAACGCCGACGCGACGGCGTCGCTCACGACCTGCTCGGCTAGCGCCGAGGAGTCAACCAGCATTGCGTTCTGGCCGCCGGTCTCGGCGACCAGCGGGACGGTGCGGCCGGTCTGCCCAAGCCGCCCCGCGAGGCTCTTCTGCAGCAGCCGCGCGACCTCGGTCGAGCCGGTGAACATCACGCCTTCGACGCGGGCATCGGCGACGAGCGCGGCACCAACCGTCTCGCCGCGCCCGGGCAACAGTTGCAGTGCGGCGCGCGGGACGCCTGCGTCGTGGAGCCGCCGCACCATCTCGGCGGCGATCAGCGGCGTCTGCTCCGCGGGCTTGGCCAGCACCGGATTCGCCGCCGCAAGTGCAGCAGCGACCTGGCCGGTGAAGATCGCGAGCGGAAAGTTCCAGGGACTGATGCAGACGACCGGGCCGAGCGGCGCGACGCCTTCGCCGGCGAGGTCGCGGCGCGCTTGCGCCGCATAGAAGCGAAGGAAGTCGATCGCCTCGCGCACCTCGGCGATGCCGTTCGGCATCGTCTTGCCGGCTTCGCGCGCCAGCAAGCCGAGCAGCAGCGGCAGATCGGCCTCTAGACCATCGGCGGCGCGCTCGAGCATTGCCGCGCGATCGCCTGCCACGGTCGCGGCCCACGCCGCGGCGCCGGCAGCGGCGGCCACGAGCGCGCGCTCGATCTCGGTCGCCGACGTTTCGCGGACCTCGCCGACGATGTCGTCATGGTCGGCGGGGTTGCGCAGCTGCATCGTCGTCGAAGCGCCCGAGCCGGGATCGGATTCGGCCGTCGGCGCCGTGGCGAGGAGCGGCTCGGCCGCCCAGAGCCGCGCCCGGCTCGCCCGCATCGCCGCGGCGATCGCGGCGAGCTGATCTTCGTTGGCGAGATCGACGCCGCGCGAGTTGCGACGCGCAGCGCCGTAGATCTCGCGCGGCAGCGGAATCGCCGGATGCGGCCGACCGATCGTGTGCGGCGGCGCCTCGACCGCGGCGGTCCGCTCGACCGTCGCCACGGGATCTTCGACCAGCGCGTCGAGCGACACCGACGGATCGGCGATGCGGTTCACGAACGAGGTGTTCGCACCATTCTCCAACAGCCGGCGCACGAGGTACGCGAGGAGCGTCTCGTGCGTTCCCACCGGCGCGTAGATGCGGCACGGCCGGGCCAGCTTGCCCTCGTCAGCGCGGCCGACGACCTGTTCGTACAGCGGCTCGCCCATGCCGTGCAGGCACTGGAACTCGTACTGGTCCGGCGCATAGGCGTCGGGCCCGGCGAGCTGGTAGATCGCCGCCAGCGTGTGCGCGTTGTGGGTCGCGAACTGCGGGAAGACGGCGTCTGGCGCAGCGAGGAGGCGCCCTGCGCAGGCGAGGTAGGCGACGTCGGTGTAGGCCTTGCGCGTATAGACCGGGTAGCCGTCCTGGCCGTCGACCTGGGCGCGCTTGATCTCGCTGTCCCAATACGCGCCCTTGACGAGGCGGACCATCAGCCGGTGCGCCGAGCGGCGCGCTAGGTCGACGAGCGCGTCGATCACGAACGGGCAGCGCTTCTGGTACGCCTGGACGACGAAGCCGATCCCGTTCCAGCCGGCCAGCTCGGGCTCGAAGCAGAGCCGCTCGAGCAGGTCGAGCGAGATCTCGAGGCGGTCGGACTCCTCGGCGTCGACGTTGAGGCCGATGTCGTGGCTGCGCGCGCGCAACGCGAGCGCCTTCAGCACCGGATAGAGCTCGGCGTGGACGCGCTCGATCTGCGAGCGCTGGTAGCGCGGGTGAAGCGCCGACAGCTTGATCGAGATCCCCGGCCCGTCGAGGAGGCCACGACCGCCCGACGCGGCGCCGATCGCGTCGATCGCCTCCTCGTAGGCACGCAGGTAGCGGGCGGCATCGGCGGCGGTCAGCGCCGCCTCGCCGAGCATGTCGTACGAATGGCGAAAGCCCTCCGCCTCGCGAACCCGTGCGTTGGCGAGTGCCTCCTCGATCGTCTCGCCGGTGACGAACTGCTCGCCCATCAGCCGCATCGCCCGGTCGACGCTCGTTCGGATCAGCGGCTCGCCGCCCCTGGCGACGATGCGCGCGAGCGCGCTCGACAGACCGGATTCGCTGTGCGTCGAGACGAGCTTGCCGGTGAGCAGGAGCGCCCAGGTCGCCGCGTTGACGAAGAGCGACGGGCTGCGGCCGAGGTGCTCGTGCCACTGGCCGGCGCTGATCTTGTCGCGGATCAGGGCGTCGCGCGTTGGCGGATCGGGGATGCGCAGCAACGCTTCGGCGAGGCACATCAGGGCGACGCCTTCCTGCGAAGACAGTGAGTACTCCTGCAGCAGCCCCTGCACGAGACCCTCGCGACCGCCGCCGTTGCGGCGCTCGCGCAGGGTCTGGGCGAGCTGCCGCGTGAGCGCGTCGGCCGCTGTCGCGGCAGCGGACGACAGCCGCGCCTCGTCGAGCAGCGGCGGCACCGCCTCAGGCTCGGGCAAGCGATACGCCGCGGTGATCGCGGCGCGTAGCGCCGAGCGCGCCGGCACGAGCGAAATGTCGTCGTGGTTCGCCATTCAATGCATCGTGTCCAAGGCGCGCTGGACCAGGATCGCCGCGGCGAGGTCCTCGAGCGCGCTGCCGACTGACTTGAAGACGGTGCGACGCGCTGCCGCATCGCGCCGGGGCCGCCCACCGCGCGCAAGCTCGGCGAGCGTGCCGATGTCGCTGAGCGTGACGACGCCGCGCGCGATCGGCCCCATCAGGTCGCCGCTCTTGGTCGGCGCGTCGTCACTGTCGATGAACACCGCGGCGCCAGCGAAGCAGGCGTCATCGGCTTCGCGCATCGCCGGCGTGAAACTCCCGATCAGGTCGAGATGGCTGTCGGCGCGCAGCCATCTGCCCTCGACGATCGGATCGCGGGCCAGCGTTGCGCAGCTGACGATGTCGGCTTCGGCAACGGCCGCTTCGACGCTCGCCGCAACGCGGGCGTCGAAGCCCTGCGACGCCAGCGAGGTAGCGAGAGCGCGTGCGCGATCGCCATCGCGGGCCCAGACGGTCACGCGCTCGATCGGCCGGTGAACGCGATGTGCCTCGGCAAGAAGAGCGGCCACCCGCCCGGCGCCGACGATCGCCAGGCGGCGGGCATCCTCGCGCGCGAGCCACGACGCGGCGAGCGCCGAGGTCGCGGCGGTGCGCCGCGCCGTGATTTCGTTGCCGTCGAGCCAGGCGAGCGGCACTCCGGTGGTCGCGTCGTAGAGGACATAGGTCGAGTGCAGCCCCGGCAGCCCGCGCGCCGAATTACCGGGCGCGATGTTGACGACCTTGACGCCGTAGCAGCCGCCGCGCTGCCAGGCCGGCATCACGAGCGAGGTCATGGCTTCGCCGCCTGCGCTGACGATCTCGTGCACCTGCCGCGCCGGCAGCTTGCAGCCCGCGGCGAACATCGTGCGCAACGCGTCGATCAAGGCTGCGAACGGCAGGTGTTCGCGTGTTTGCGCGGCACTCAGGAACTGCACGATGCGCCGCGCGCCGTCAAAAGCTCACTGTCGCCGCGACGCCGACGGTCCAGTTGCGCTCCGGCGCCGGCTCGAAGTAGCGGTTGTTGCCTTCATTGACGATCACCGAGCCGGCGTACTGACGCGACAGCAGGTTGTCGACGCGCGCGAACCCCGACAGGTCGACGTTGCGCCAGCGGGCGACGTAGCCGACATTGGCATTGACGATCGCGAAGCCGGCGGCGGCATCCGAATTGACGTCGTTGACCCAGACCCGGCCAAGCGTGCGCAGCTCGACGCCGCTGCGCCAGCCCGAGGGCGGAGTCCACGCGAGCGCGACGTCGAGCACCGTGCCGGCGATGCCCGGAATGCGGTTGCCGGCCGGCACCGTCACCGTCGGGTTGGCGCACGGCAGCACGGTGCATAAAGTCGTGAACGCATCGAGGTAGCGCGCGTCGAGCCAGGTCGCGGCGAGCTGCGCGTGCAGGTTCTCGGCGAAATCGCGGTTCCATCCGGCTTCGACCCCGCGCCGGCGTGTCGAGCCGACATTCTGATAGGTCGCGCGCCCGCCGACGTTGGTTATGGTCGCGATCTCGTTGCTGGTATGGGTCTCGAACACGGCCAGCGTCGCGGTGCCCCAGACTGCATCGCGCGCCTTGACGCCGACCTCGAGGCTGCTGCTCGTCGCCGGCACGAGCGCGAGATTCAGGCCGGGCATGCCGTCAGGCCGGTACGCGAGCTCGTTCAGAGTCGGCGTCTCGAAGCCGCGGCCGGCGGTCGCATAGAGGTGGAGGTCCTTCGTCGCCGCGAACATCAGCCCGGCCACCGGCAGCGTCGCGCCGTATTCGATGCGGCCGCTGTCGTCCCCGTTGGCGGGAAGAACGATGTAGTGGTCTTCGGACTTGAAGCGGACGCTGCTGTGGCGAACGCCGGCGTGCAGCGTCCAGCGCTCGGCGAACTGCCACGAGCCCTGGGCGTACTGGTCGAAGCTGGTGACGTAGTTGTTCTCGTCGCGCCGCAACGCGCCCTGGACGCCGAGCGTCGTGCCGACGAAGTTCTGGTAGCCACGGCGATGCTCGTCGAGGGTGTCGTAGGCGATCCCGGCGACGACGGTCAGCGGCGCATCGGCCAGATGCGTGCGCGCCGTCCAGCGCAGATCGGTGCCGCCGTAGTCGCGATCGAGATCGATGACCCCGCCCGGATGCTGCGGGTTGGCCTGCGGCGCGACCGGAATCGCCTGGAACTGCTCGGTGCCGCGGTGGCCGGTGTAGACGAGCGCGCGCAGCGAGTGGACCTCGTCGAGGCGGCGCTCCCAGAGCAGGCCGAGCTGCGTCTGGTCGACCGTCTTGCGGGTGTCGAACTGGATCGCCGTCGGATCGACGCTGCGCGGATCGGCGTCGAACTGCGCTCGCTTCAGGCCGAGCGGGTCCTGCGCCTTCGGCAACGCGACACTGTTGATGACGAGCGTCCAGTGGTCGGCGTCGGTCCGCCAGGTCAGCTTCGCGTTGCCGATGTCGCGCTCGGCCTCGCTGTGATCGCGGTAGCCGTCGGTATGAAAGACGCTGCCGCCGACGACGTAGCCGAAGTTGCCGACCGCACCGGCAGCCTTGGCGCCGAAGCGCACCGTCCCGTAGCTGCCGCCCGAAGCGCTCGCCCCGAACGTCGGCGGCCCGCTGCCCTCCTCTGTAAAGACCTGGATCACGCCGCCGGACGAGTTGCCATAGAGCGCAGAGAAGGGGCCCCGCAGCACCTCGATGCGATCGGCCGAGCCGAGATCGACATTGCTGATCTGGCCCTGGCCGTCGGGCAACGTCGCCGGGATGTCGTCGACGTACAGGCGGACGCCGCGGATGCCGAACGAGGAGCGCGCGCCGAAGCCGCGGACCGAGATCTGCACGTCTTGCGCGTAGTTCTGGCGATCGCGCGCGAGCAGCCCCGGAACGCCGTTCAGGCTTTCGGAGATGTTGATCTGCGGCTTAGCGTCGCGGATGAACTCGCCGCCGACGCGGTCGATCGACACCGGCACGTCGAACGGCGCCTGCTCGGTGCGCGTCGCCGTCACGACGACCGGCGCGAGCCTCGCCTCGCTGTCGCCGGCGGTTGCCTGGCTCGACGCAGGAGGCGATGCAACGATGAGCAGACCGACGACGAACACCGGCGCGGCGCCGGCGAACAATGCGCCCGCCCCGGCCCTTGCCCCTCCCGCCGTGTGTCTCCGCACAGGAGCAAGGATAGGCCGAAAGACCCAGCGACCGAGTCGACTCTCTTCGCACCGACCGCAAACGATGCGAAGCTTCGATGCGTCAGGGGTTTTCCCAAGAAGGCGACGGCGACACGGGCGCGCATGATGAGCCTCTGTCGCCGCTGCGAAGGCATCGGCAGGTCCGGCAAACGTACCCAATCATTGCATCGAAGGAGACAGACATGAAAGCAGGCAACGGCGGCACCCGCGGGCGCGTCGCCCTGGTCACCGGCGGCATGGGCGGCCTGGGCGAGACGATCGCGACCAAGATGTTCGACGCCGGCTACCGCGTGGTCGTGACGTACTCGCCGGGCAACACGAAGCACCGCGAGTGGGTTTCGGCAATGAAGGACGACGGCTACGACATCCTCGCCGTGCAGTGCGACGTCGCCGACGTCGACTCGTGCACGCGCGCTGTCGCCGAGGTGCACGGCAAGGTCGGCGCCGTCGACATCCTCGTCAACAACGCCGGCATCACGCGCGACATGACCTTCAAGAAGATGGACAAGGTCAATTGGGACGCCGTGATGCGCACCAACCTCGACAGCCTGTTCAACATGAGCAAGCAGGTCGTCGACGGCATGGTCGAACGCAATTGGGGGCGCGTCATCAACGTGTCGTCGGTGAACGGCTCCAAGGGCGCCTTCGGCCAGACCAACTACTCGGCGGCGAAGGCCGGGGTGCACGGCTTCACCAAGGCGCTCGCGCTCGAGGTCGCCAAGAAGGGCGTCACCGTCAACACGATCTCGCCGGGCTACATCGGCACGAAGATGGTGACCGCGATTCCCGAAGAGATCCTGAACACCAAGATCCTGCCCCAGATCCCTGTCGGCCGCCTGGGCAAGCCCGACGAGGTCGCCGGCCTCATCATCTATCTGGCTTCCGACGAGGCGGCCTTCGTCACCGGCGCGAACATCGCCATCAACGGCGGCCAGCACATGCAATGACGCCGCGGCGCGGCGCACTAGGAGCATCTCCATGATGAAGTCCGGGATCGACCAGGACGCTCTGATCACGATGTTCGCCGAAGCGAGCGCCAAGCAGGGCGAGGCGGTGCGCAAGGTGGTGAGCGAAGCGACCCTGCGCGCGCTCCAGGGCCGCGAGCTGACGCTCGAGAACATCCGCAAGGTCGTGAAGAACGTCGCCGAGGCAGCGTCGGTCGGCATCGCCCGCAACACGGCGCCGCAGGTCGACGTCGAGGGCCTGCTCGGCAAGGCGCTGGGCGGCATCGACGCTGCGCTGCTGCAGGCGGTCGAGGCGAACCGGAAGGCGCTCGCGCAGTTCGTGAGCGGCGGCGCCTCGCTGACGGAAAAGCCGCTCAAGGAGGCGCTCGCCAATATCGAGAAGATGGAGGACGTCTTCTTCGCGGCCGTCGGCAAGGCCGCGCAGTCGGCGGGTCCGCTGCAAGTTCCCTGGCAAAGCGCACTCGACTCGTTTCGTGCCAAGGGAAGCGCTACCGGGTCGCAGGCCACGCAGACGGTGGAGACACTGCTTGCGCAGGCGCAGACGATGCTGCGCGACAGCCGCGCGACGGGGATGCGCGCGGCGCAGGCGATGCTCGACAGCTACTCGGCGATCGCGAGCGGGGTACTCATCGGCATGTCGGAAGGCCTGCAGGCGGGAACGAAAGGGGCGGCAGCGGGAAGCGGCGGCGGCGCGACCGCGACGGCTGCGCCAGTAGCCGCCAAGCGCAGCTCGGCCGCGCGCAAGCGCGCGCGCTGATCAGGCCGAGCGAGCCGCCGCGATCGCGGCGAGCACGCCGGCGACGCGCTGCTCGACTGCAGGGTCGTGACGAATCGGGCGCCCCCATTCGCGATCGGTCTCGCCGGGGCCCTTGGTCGTCGCGTCGAGCCCCATCTTGCCGCCGAGGCCAGAGACCGGCGACGCGAAGTCGAGACTATCGATCGGCGTCCGGTCGACGAGCACGGTGTCGCGGACCGGATCGAGCCGGGTCGTGATCGCCCAGACCACGTCGGTCCAGTCACGGATGTCGACATCGTCGTCGGTGACGACGATGAACTTGGTGTACATGAACTGCCGCAGGAAGCTCCAGACGCCGAACATCACGCGCTTGGCGTGGCCCGGGTAGCGCTTGCGGATGCTGACGATCGCCAGCCGGTAGCTGCACCCCTCGGGCGGCAGATAAAAGTCGACGATCTCCGGAAACTGCTTTTGCAGGATCGGCACGAAGACTTCGTTGAGGGCGACACCGAGGACCGCCGGCTCGTCGGGAGGCTTGCCGGTGTAGGTTGAGTGGTAGATCGGGTCGCGCCGGTGCGTTGTCCGCTCGATCTCGAAGACCGGGAACCAGTCGGGCTCGTTGTAGTAGCCCGTGTGGTCGCCGAACGGACCCTCGAGCGCGTGCAGGTAGCCACCGATCTCCTTCAGTGCCACGCCGGCCTCGCTTTGGCCCGAGAACCCCGCGGCGGCAACGGGAATGTGGCCCTCGAGGACGAATTCCGCCGTCGCCGGGGCCTGCAACGGCACGCCTGCGTCGCCGACGCTGCAGTCACTCACTTCCGTCCGGCTGCCACGCAGCAGGCCGGCGAACTGGTACTCGGACAGGGTGTCCGGCACGGGGGTGACAGCGCCGAGCATCGTCGCCGGGTCGGCGCCGAGGGCAACAGCGAGCGGGAACGGCTGCCCGGGGCGCACGGCAGCGAACTCGCGGAAATCGAGGGCACCGCCGCGGTGGGCGAGCCAGCGCATGATCACTTGCCGGCGCCCGATCACTTGCTGGCGATAGATGCCCAGGTTCTGGCGCGGCCTCGACCACGGCTCGCCCTGAGGGCCGCGCGTGATGACGAGGCCCCAGGTGATCAGTGGACCGGCATCCTCCGGCCAACAGGTCTGAACCGGCAGGGCGCCGAGATCGACGTCCGGGCCCTCGGCGACGACCTCGCGACACGGCGGCCGCGACGCCACCACGGGTCGCATGGTCCAGAGCGTTCGCACCATATGTAACAGGCGCCCCGCATCGCGCAGTCCCTTGGGTGGCTCCGGCTCCTTCAGATTGGCAAGCACGACGCCGATGGTGCGCAAGTCGCTCACTTCGGCAACTCCCATCGCCTGAGCGACGCGACGCGTGGTGCCGAAGAGATTGGCAAGCAGCGGAATCTTGTAACCGTCGGGCCTTTCGAACAAAAGTGCCGGGCCACCCCGACGAAGGGCGAAGTCACCGACCGCTGTCATCTCAAACCGCGTGGAGACTGGTTCTTGAATCCGAAACAGGTCGCCGGATTCCTCCAGGGCGCTCAGGAAATGGCGCAAATCCGAGTACTTCATACTAAATCGCTATAAGAGACTGGCATAACAGTGTTGCCGGAATTTAAGCGATTCCTAAAATTTGCCCGTTTCCGCCGTCGCCTTCGCTTTGCCGAGGCGGCGGACCTGAGGACCTGATGTCGCTGGCGCGGCGAAATTATCGTCGTGCCTGTTTGCCTCCCCCGAGGCGAAGGCGGCGTCGAAGGGAAGTGCGAATCATGACTTCACTGCGACGGCTTTCATCAAGCGCCCGTGCCTGGCACGCGGCAGTGCTGCGCTCGGGCTCGGTGTTCCTGCGCGACGCTGGCCACGGCATGCTCGAAATCGCCCACAACGGGTTGGCACTGTTCGGGCTGCTGATTCTGGGCGCAGGGATGTTCGCGTCCGGGCGGCCTGACGTTCGCCATGCCGTCGAGGCGCAAACCCTGAGTTGGCTGCAGGCCCGTCAGGAGGCGCGCTTGCAGGCCAGCGCCGCCACCGACACCGAGCCCGACCTCGGCGAGCCGGATGCGATCCAGCGAGCCACCGCCGCGGACCCCAAGGATCTGAGTCGTGCCCAGGCCTCGGTCGCCCAGTGGCTCTCGCGGCGCTACCACGTTGCCCCGGAGCCCGTCAGCCGGCTGGTCCAGGAGGCCTGGACGGTGGGCGCCCTGGTCAATCTCGACCCGACGTTGATCCTGTCGGTGATGGCGGTCGAATCGAGCTTCAACCCGTTCGCCCAGAGCCCGGTCGGCGCACAGGGACTGATGCAGGTCATGACCAAGGTCCACGACGACAAGTACGAGGCGTTCGGCGGCAGCCATGCCGCGTTCGACCCCGTCACCAACCTGCGCGTCGGCGTGCAGGTGCTGAAGGAGTGCATCGCCCGCGCGGGCAGCCTCGAGGCTGGGCTGAGGGCCTACGTCGGCGCCGCCAACTCGGGCGAGGACAGCGGCTACGCCGCCAAGGTGCTTGCCCATCAGAGCCTGCTGCGACTGGTCGCCAGCGGCGGCAACGTGCGGGCGACCGTCGCGACCAGCCCGCCGGCGAAGCCACGGACGCCGGCCGAG
>DASXIP010000241.1:0-2129 GCA_036497875.1 Caldimonas sp. | reverse complement strand
CTCGTTGTTGGCGTCGTCGAGCCACTTGGCAGCGATCGAGATCGTCGCGTTGTGGGTCATCACAGTCGTCTTGTTGTGGAAGGCGACGTTGTTGTCGGGATCCTTCCAGCTTGTCGACGACGGCGGCGTGCAGCCCTTGAGATAGGGATCGGTGTAGTCCTTCAGCGCCGCGACCAGGCCGGCCTTGACCTTCGGATCGTCGACCAGGAGCTTGCCGTTGTCGTCGACCAGCTTGACGTTGTAGGCGTCCATGAAGGTCAAGAAGGAATAGAACGAATCGCTCGAGTCGACGCCCATCGGCATGCCGATGCCGAAGGTGCGCGTGCCGGTCGCCTTGCGCGAGCCCGGCTGCACCTTGTCGCACCAGAACGACCAGTAGTCGGCCCACTTGGTCGGAATGTCGCTTTCCTTGAAGCCGGCCTGGTTCAGCATGTCGAGCCAGATCTCGATGTGCATCGTCTGCTGCTTGAGTGGGAACGCGAAGTAAGCGCGCTTCTTGGTCTTGTCGTCGTAGAGGTAAGTCGTCTCGAGCGTGTTCTTCAGGAAGCGTGACTTCATCGGCGTGAGGACGTCGCTGATGTCCTCGAGCTTGCCGTCAAAGGCCCACTTGCCGGTGACCTGGAAGTCGTACACGTCAGCGTATGCGACGTCGGGTGGCGAGCCGGCGTCGAGCGCGGCCACTGTCTTCGGGATCATGTCCTGGATCGGGTACTGCGAAAGCTCGACCTTGACGCCGCTCTTGGCCTCGAACTTCCTGATCGCCTCGAACAGCGCGTCGTCCTCGGACTTGTAGAAGCCCTTGACCCACCACACGGTGAGCTTCTCCTGCGCCAGCGCATGACCGCAGAAAGCGAGCGCGCAACCGGCGACGATGCCGGCGATCATCTTCCTCATCTTCGTCTCCTTGGGGTTCATTCCACAGCGGCTCGCGGCCGCGCGTGGAAAACATACCCTATGGCGCTGCCCTTCTCAATCCGGGATTGGCGAAGTTGTCCGAACAACCTCGCCGGGACCGAGCCGACGCCGCGGCCGCGCTAGGTCGGCCACTCGGGCTTGCGCTTGTCGATGAACGCCTGGACTCCTTCCAGGGCGGCCGGATCCATCATGTTGCACGCCATCGTCCGGCCGGCGTCCTCGTAGGCCGCCTCGGTGCCGGTCTCGAGCTGGCGGTAGAAGAGCTGCTTGCCGAGCGCGATCGCGACCCGCGGCTTGGCGACGATCGCAGCGACGATCGATTCGATCTCGGCGTCGAGCGCTTCGGCGGCGACGACACGGTTGACGAGCCCGCGGGCGCGCGCCTCCTCGGCCGAGATGAACTCGCCAGTGACGAGCATCTCGAACGCGGCCTTGCGACCGAGGTTGCGCGACAGCGCGACGCTCGGCGACGAGCAGAAGAGGCCGAGGTTGACGCCGCTGACCGCGAAGCGCGCGCTGTCGACAGTGACCGCGAGGTCGCACGCCGCGACGAGCTGGCAGCCAGCCGCGGTGGCGATGCCCTGGACGCGTGCGATCACCGGCACCGGCAGGCGCTGGAGTGTCAACATCACGCGTGCGCATTGGGCGAAGAGTTGCTCGTAGTAGGTCTGCGACGGCTCGGCACGCATCTCCTTCAGGTCGTGGCCGGCGCAGAACGCCTTGCCCGTGGCCGCGACGACCACGACCCGCACGGTGTCGTCGCCGGCGATCGCGTCGAGCTCGGTCTGCAGCGCGGCGAGCATGCCTTCGCTCAGCGCGTTGAACGACTGCGGCCGGTCGAGAGTCAGCGTGACGACGCCGCGGCGGTCGACATCGCGGCGGACGTAGGGAGAAAGCTCGGTCGCGGCGCGGTCGTTCATTCGCTGCTCCTATTCGATCGCCGACGCCGAGCGGGCGCGCTCGCGCAGCTGGAATTTCTGGATCTTGCCAGTCGAGGTCTTCGGGATTGCCTCGAAGCGGATCTCGCGCGGCACCTTGTAGCCGGCGAGGAGCTGGCGGCAATGTGCGATCAGCTCGCCAGCGCTGACACTGCCTTCGCTTTTCAGCTCGACGAAGGCGAGTGGCGTCTCGCCCCGCTGAGGATCGGGCCGGGCGACGACGGCGCAGGCGAGGACCGCGGGATGCCGGTAGAGCGCGTCCTCGACCTCGATCGA
>DASXIP010000240.1:0-3988 GCA_036497875.1 Caldimonas sp. | reverse complement strand
GTCGGGCACCAGCGGCCCGGTGTTCGAGTGGTGCATCAATACCGCGGCGGTCGACCCGGCGACGAAGTCGGTGCTCGTCAACAGCGAGGACGGCTATCTCTATCGCTGGGACCTGGTCAACAACCGCTTTAGCCAGCGCATCCAGCTGACGAGCGGCGTCGGCGAGGCGTACACGCCGACCGCGATCGGCGCCGACGGCGCTGTCTACGCCGTCAATAACGCGGTGCTGTTCTCGATCGCGAAGTAGCGGCAGGAGTCTGCTGCGACGAGGCAGCGTCCGCAGGCGGTGACGCTCGCCGATACTTGGCTCTCGCACCGCCCGGCCATGAGCACGACCCAGGACCTCGTCAACGCCTTGAAGGTCGAGTTGCGCGCGGCCGGCGTCACGTACGCCGACCTCGCCGACGCGCTCGGCATGTCGGAATCGAGCGTCAAGCGCGTCTTCGCCAAGTCGGACATGCCGCTGTCGCGGATCGACGAGATGCTGCGCGTGCTGAAGATGGACTTCGCCGAGCTCGCGCGCAAGGTCGCCGATCAGCAGCCGCTGTCGCGGCAGTTGACGGTCGAGCAGGAAGCGGCGGTCGTCGCCGATCGGAAGCTCCTGCTGCTCGCGATCTGCTGCCTCAGCCAGTGGACCTTCGAAGCGATGACGCGCGACTACGCGTTCAGCGACGCCGAGTGCATCCGCTACCTGGCGCAGCTCGACCGCCTCGGCATCATCGAGTTGCGGCCGCTGAACCGCTATCGACTCAAGGTCGCGAAGGGATTTCGCTGGCTGCCGCACGGGCCGGTGATGACTTACTTCCGCGAGCACGTCGCGGCCGACTACCTGAGCGGCGGCTTCGACGGCGAGGGCGAGCTGATCATGCTCGTTCACGGCGAGATCACGGCGAGCCTGGCGGCGTCATTCGTCGAGCGGTTGCAACGCGTCGGCCAGGACTTTGCGCAGGCGCACATCGCCGAGCAGCGGCTGGCGGACGAGCAACGAACACCCTACACGCTCCTGGTCGGCATGCGCACCTGGCTGTTCGCCGCCTTTCGCGACCTCAAGCGCGTCCCGCCTCCGCCGCCGCGTTGACCCCGGCTCAGCTCGCGGCGCGATCGATCACGAAGTTGGCGCCGGCAACCTGGCCGAGGACATCGACCAGATAGGGCAGGATCTCGGCCAGCGTCGCGTGCAGGGTGTGCGGCGGATTGAGGACGAAGACGCCGCTGCCGGCGAGGCCGAAGCCGCGCTCGTCGGGCTCCTGCACCGTCATTCGCGCGTGCAGCCAGCCCTTTGGCGCGAGCGCGGCGAGACGGCGCGGCAGCTGCGACGCCTCGAGCTTGCTCACCTGCGGGTACCAGACGACGTAGACGCCGTCGGCGAAGCGCGCGACGGCGTCGCGCAGCGTCGCAACGACCTTGGCGTAGTCGCCGTTGCCTTCGTAGCTCGGGTCGACGAGGACGGCGCCGCGCCGCGTCGGCGGCGGCAACTGCGAGCGCAGCCCCTCGAAGCCGTCGCCGTCGATCGCGGTCGCGTGGCGGCGCCCGGCAAGCGTCGCGCGCAGGATCTTCTGCTCGGTCGGGTGGAGCTCGAACGCGCGCAACTCGTCCTGTGCTCGCAGCAGCATCAGCGCCAGCGACGGCGAGCCCGGATACTGGGCCAGCCTGCCGTCGGGGTTGAATTGGCGCACGAGATCGACGTAGTCGGCGACGGTCGCCGGCAGATCGTCGCGCGTCCAGAGCAGGCCGATACCGCGGTCGTGCTCGGCGTTCTTCCTGGCATAGCGGCCGAGCAGCGAGTAGCCGCCGGCGCCGCCGTGCGTGTCGACGAAGCGATACCCCTTGTCTTTGGTCGCGAGGTGGCGCAGCACGAGCATCAGCACGATGTGCTTGAGGACGTCGGCGTGGTTGCCGGCGTGAAACGCGTGTCGGTAGGCGAGCATCAGGCAGCGCTCTTGCCCGTGCGGGCGCTAAACAGCTCCCAGACGCTGACCTCGCGCGGCCCGGGGTCGATGTCGAAGATCTCGCCCGCGGCGATCGTTCCGGGCTCGCGGACGCTCAGGTACCAGCCGCACCAGGCGCTCTTGGTCATCAGCTTGACAGCGTGCTTGAAGCCCAGCGCGGCGTTGAGCTTGAAGCACGGCAGGCGCGGCGCGCTGACCGCCAGCGCGCAGCCGGCGAAGCGCAGCACGTCGCCGACGAACAGCTCGGTCTCGACGACGCCGGCGGTGGTGAGGTTCTCGCCGAGCGATCCGGGTGGCAACGCCTGGCTCCATCGCGCGACGTCAGCCTGCGCGCGAACGGTCTGCCAGAACGGGTAGTGCTCGCTCGGGTACGCGTAGACGGCGCGGCCGGGGCCGCCGTGGACGCCAAGGTCGGCCTGCTCGTCGCCGTCGATCCCGATCGTCCGCACCGCCTGCGGGCCCTCGACCGCACGCTTGGCGATCGCTGTCATCACGCTTCGACCATCGACCGGAATCGCGCGCGCGCGCGCGACGTTGACGCTGAGGACCCGCCCGGAGATCGCCATCGACTCTCAGCGCAGCTGATAGCCGCCGTGCCGCGCGACCACCGCGCGACCGCGACCGCCGGCGATCCAGGAGACGAAGATCTTGCCAGCCGGGTGGGTGATGCGAAACGAGCGCATCGCATGCACCGACTCGACCAGCAGCGGATCGCCCTCGACGACGACGATCGACGGCGCGCCGCCGAGCGCCATCCAGGCGCCGCGCTCGACGAGCGCGTAGGCGCCGCGCGCGCGCACTTGCGCGGTGAAGCTACGACCGGGCTCGGCGGTGACGTACCACGGCGTGACGGGCTCGATCCGCGCTACCCGCCAAAGCGCCTGCTCGGCGACGTGAACGCCCGAACCGTCGCCGGCCGAAAGGAAGACGAGGCTCGCGGGATCGCTCGTCGCCTGGTCGCGGATCCGCTCGAGTACCTCGACGGCACTGCGTCCCGGCGGCGGCAAGCGCTTGCGCGCCCCGGGAGGCGGCGGCCCGACCACGATGAACTCGCCGGCGGCGATGGCGCGACGATCGTGGACGAGCCCCTGCCGTTCGAGATCCTCCTCTGGCGCCGGCGCGTTGACGAGCGCGGCGTCGGTCTCGCCGTTCCTGACTGCCTCGAGCACCGCGAGCGCAGGCCCCGGAACGAGCAGCACTGGAATTCCGGTGTCGGCGCCGAAGGCGTGCTGCAGCCTCCTGGCCAGGCCGGACTCGTCGAGCGCGCGATCGACGCCGAGGCGAAGCGGACCGCCGCCGTCGGGTTTTTGCGCCAGCGCGCGCGCCGCGAGGGCCTGCATCGCCAGGCCGGCGACGAACAGGCGGCGGCTCGGCATCCGGTCATTATTGCGGCGCCCCGGGGAGACGGCCGGTCGGATCGAGCCTCCCCCGGCGGCTACACTGGCGGGACCCGAGAGCAAGCGCACGACTGCGCCGCGGAGACATCGATCCACGAGGTCGCACATCACCGTTTGCCGGCCGCGGCAGACTGGTCCACATCGCCCTTCGCCGTCATCGTGCGCCGCGCCGGCAGCCTCGCCGATGGTCGGGAACTGCAATTGCCCTGAATCGCTCATGACCGCACTGCCGACGAACCTTTTCCACGCCAGTGGCGCCTCCGTCCGTGCGCCTGCCCATGTCCGCCACGCCAAGCTGATCGACTGGGTTGCCGAAATGGCGGCGCTCACCGAGGCGCGCGACGTCTACTGGTGCGACGGCAGCGCTGGCGAGTACGACCGCCTCGCCGAGCAGCTGGTCGCCGCCGGCACCTTCATCGGCCTCGATCCGAAACTGCGTCCGCGCAGCTACCTCGCGCGCAGCAGCGCGAGCGACGTCGCCCGCGTCGAGGACCGTACCTTCATCTGCTCCGAACGCGAGCAAGACGCCGGCCCGACCAACAACTGGAAGGCGCCGGCGGAGATGCGGGCGTTGCTGCAGACCGGCCTCGCCGACGGCACTCCGCCGCTCTTTCGCGGCTGCATGCGCGGGCGCACGATGTA
>DASXIP010000239.1:0-6079 GCA_036497875.1 Caldimonas sp. | reverse complement strand
GCCAGCTCGCTCACCGAGCGGTGCGCCTCTTCGCGGCCGATGATCGGATCGAGGGTGAGGACGCGGGCGACGCAGCGCGCGATCCATTCGTCGGTGTCGCGGACGTATTCGCCGGGCGCCTGGATGCGCTCGACCGGGATCCGCTCGGTCCGCTCGAAGTGCGCGTCCTCGCCGAGCCCCGCGGTGTTCTCGAAGTCGAGCCGCGCCGAAGCGCCGGCGTGCAGTCGCCGCGCGAACTCGTCGTCGGCCGCGGTGCTCGGATCGAGGTGGCCCTGCGCGCTCCAGAGGCCGGTCGCGAACTCGACGAACTGCTCCGGCTCGGCGCCGACCTCGAGCTGGCTCAGCCGCAGCGCGAAACGGTCGACCCACTGCTCGCGTGTGACGTTGAAGTCCATCGCGGTCAGCCTGCCAGCGCGCTCGAGGGCAGCCATTCGCCGCCGACGAGCAGCTCGTGCGGCCCAAACTGCGCCTTGTAGGCCATCTTCTCGCTGCCCCGGATCCAGTAGCCGAGGTAGACGTGCGCGAGGCCGAGCTGGCGCGTCTGCTCGATCTGCCAGAGCACGTTATAGGTGCCGAAGCTCGTCTTCGGCTCGGGCTCGAAGAACGTGTAGACCGCTGACAGGCCGTCGTTGAGGACGTCGAGGATCGAGACCATCTTCAGCGCGCCGTCGCCATCGGGCGAAGGCTCGCGGAACTCGACCAGGCGCGAATTGACCCGGCTCTGCAGCAGGAACTGGGTGTACTGGTCGACCGAGTCGTGGTCCATGCCGCCGCCGATATGGCGCCCGGCCTGGTAACGCAGGTACAGCTGGTAGTGCTCGGCGACGAAGCACAGGCGCAGCACCCGCGCCTGCAGTCGGCCATGCGCGTGCTCGGCGCGGCGCTGGCTGCGCGTCGGCCGAAACGTCGCGACCGGGACCCGCAGCGGCAGGCAGGCCCGGCAGCCGTCGCAGTAGGGTCGATAGGTGAACATGCCGCTGCGGCGAAAGCCATTGGCGACCAGCCCCGAATACGCGTCGGCATGGATCAGGTGGCTCGGCGTCGCGACCTGCGAGCGCGCCATCCGGCCAGCGAGATAGCTGCACGGGTAGGGCGCCGTGGCGTAGAACTGCAGCGATGCGAGCGGGAGCTCTTTCGGATGTGTCAAGGGCGACGGTCCTCGAAGGCCCTGGGGTCGGCGCGGCCCGGCAGCGCGCCGAGGCCGAGTTCTTCCCACAACCTCAAATCATAGGACCAATCGCCGACGTCGCTCCGCGCGATTGCGTCGCGCAGTCGCCGCTGGAAGTCGGCGCGCGCGATCTCGCGACCGCCGAACGAGGCGAGGTGCGAGGTCTTCTGCTGGCAGTCGATCGTCTCGATCGCGTGGCCGCGGCAGAACGCGACCAGCGCCGCCAGCGCGATCTTCGAGGCGTCGGTGCGGCGGGCGAACATCGACTCGCCGAAGAACATGCGGCCGATGGCGACGCCGTAGAGACCGCCGGCGAGCTCGCCGTCGAGCCAGGTCTCGAAGCTGTGGACGCGCCCGAGCGCATGCCACGCCGAGTACGCATCCAGCATCTCGGCAACGATCCAAGTGCCCGTCTCGCCCTCGCGCGCGACCGTCGCACACGATTCGATGACGCGGCGTGTCGCGCCGTCGATCCGGATCGCTGCCCCCGGCGTCGCCAGGAAGCGGCGGATCGTCTTTCTGAGCGACCGGCTGAGCTTGAACTCGGCCGGCAGCAGGACCATGCGCGGGTCGGGCGACCACCAGAGGATCGGCTGGCCCTCGCTGAACCACGGAAAGATGCCCTTGCGATACGCCTCGTCGAGCCGCGCCGGGGTCAGCTCGCCGCCGGCGGCGACGAGGCCCGGAATGTCGTTCGTGCGCGCCAGCGCGCGCTCGGCGTTAGGGAGCGGATCGTGCGGGCCCCGCAGCCAGCGGATCACGCCTCGCGGGTCAAGGTTGCGGCGCCGCCGCGGCGACCGGCTTCTTCTGCGTCACGGTGACGCCGTTCTTGACGGCGACGATCTCGGCGAGGATCGCGACCGCGATCTCGGCCGGCGTGCGGCTGCCGATGTCGAGGCCGATCGGCCCGTGCAGTCGTGCGATCTCGGCGGCGCTGAGGTCGAACAGCGCGAGACGATCCTTGCGCTTGGCGGTGTTGCCGCGCGAGCCGAGTGCGCCGACATAGAACGCCGGCGACTTGAGCGCCTCGAGCAGCACCAGGTCGTCGAGCTTGGGATCGTGCGTGACGGCGACCACCGCGGTGTGCGGATCGAGCTGCAGCTCGACCGCGAGGTCATCCGGCATCGCGGTGCTGAACGTCGTCCCCGTGACGTCCCACGTCAGGTGGTATTCCTCGCGCGGGTCGCAGACGATCACCTCGAAGTCGAGGCCGAGCGCCATCTGCGCGAGCGCGCGCGAGAGCTGGCCGGCGCCGATGACGAGCATCCGCCAGCGCGGGCCGTAGAGGGCGCGCATCGTCTTGCCGTCGAAGGCGAAGGCTTCGCCGCGGCGCGCCGGCTCGACGCGGACGGTTCCGGTCGCGAGATCGACGATGCGCGCGACGAGTTCGTGGCGCGCCGTGCGCTCGAGCACCTCGTCGACCCAGGTGGTGCCCCTGAGCGGCTCCTGCACCAGGCGCAGGTTGCCGCCGCACGGCAGGCCGAAGCGCGCCGCTTCTTCCTTGGTGACGCCGTAGGCGACGAGCGACGGCGTCGCGACGCGCTCGCCCTTGCGGACGCGATCGATCAGATCGTCCTCGACGCAGCCGCCCGAGACCGAGCCGACGACGAGGCCATCGTCGCGCATCGCGAGCAGCGCGCCCGGCGGCCGCGGCGCCGAGCCCCAGGTCTCGATCACCGTGACGAGCCAGACGGCGTTGCCCGCGGCGCGCCAGTCGCGCGCCTGAACGAGCACCTGCAGATCGAGACTGTCCATCGTTGTTGCGCCTCGATGGTACGCGCGGCCGCGCGCTACTGCATGAACCAACCGTGGCTGACGACGAGCGACTGGCCGGTCAGCGCGTTGGTCGGGAAGGCGGCGAAGAAGAGGGCGGCGGCGGCGACGTCGGCGGTGGTCGTGAACTCGCCGTCGACGGTCTCCTTCAGCATCACCTTCTTGATCACGTCGTCTTCGCTGAGGCCGAGCGCCTGCGCCTGTTCGGGGATCTGCTTGTCGACCAGCGGCGTGCGCACGAACCCGGGGCAGATCACGTTGGCGCGCACTTTGTGCTTGGCGCCTTCCTTGGCGATCACCTTGGCCAGGCCGATCAGGCCGTGCTTGGCGGCGACGTAGGGCGCCTTCAACAGCGACGCCTCCTTCGAATGCACCGAGCCCATCAGGATGATGCTGCCGCCGCGCCCTGACGCGTACATGTGCGGCAGGCACGCCTTGGTCGTGAGGAAGGCGCCGTCGAGGTGGATCGCGATCATCTTCTTCCACTCGGCGAACGGGAACTCCTCGATCGGATGGACGATCTGGATGCCGGCGTTGCTGACCAGGATGTCGACGCCGCCCCAGGCCTTGACGACCTCGGCGACGGCGGCATTGACCTGGCCTTCGTCGCTGACGTCGGCAGCGACGGCCATCGTCCGGGCGCCGCCCGCCTTCAATTCCTCGGCGGTCGCCATCGCGGCGTCGCGGTTCAGGTCGGCGATGGCGACCTTCGCGCCTTCGCGTGCGTAGAGGGCGGCGATCTCCTTGCCGATGCCGCTTGCGGCGCCGGTGACGATCGCGATCTTGTCTTGCAGTTGTGTCATGCGGTTCTTGCTCCAGGAAGTTTGGTGGGGGTCACCGTGCCGGCGACCGGTTGGTCGATGAGCAGGTCGAACACCTCGACTCCGCTCGCGTTGGGCTTGCGATGCAGCCAGCGCGGGTCCGACAGCGTCCGCGCGGTGTCGGCCATGCCGGCAGCCCAGTGCTCCTCCATCGACGCGCGAGAGAACTCGTAGTCCTTCGATTGGCTCTCGTAGTGCTTGCTGCGGTAGATCAGATGGACGACGCTGACCGCCGCGTCGACCTCGACCCGTGTCAGTGCCTTCGCGTCCGGGTCGTCGCGCAGGCTCGTCGGCAACTTGGCGACGAGGCGTCGCGCCGCCTGCAACGTCGCCTGTCGCTTCAGCTCGACCGTGGTGTTGAGGCGCGTCCGGCTCGAGTAGCGGATGTCCTTCTCGCGCTCGGAGACGTCGGCGATCGTCGCCGGCATCTCGCCGCGCGCCGGAAAGAGATCGACCTGGAAGACGAGGCGGCGACCGCCGCCGGGCTGATCGAGGACGTGCTGGAGCGGCGTGTTCGAGACCAGTCCGCCGTCCCAGTAGAACTCGCCGTCGATCTCGATCGGCGGGAATCCCGGTGGCAGCGCGCCGCTCGCCATGATGTGGCGGACGTCGATCTTGCACGTGCTGCTATCGAAGTAGAGGAAGTTGCCGGTCTTGACGTTGACCGCGCCGACCGAGAGCCGCACCGAGCCCGAATTGATGCGCTCGAAGTCGACCAGCCGCTCGAGCGTGCGGCGCAGCGGCTCGGTGTCATAGAAGCTGATCGCGGCCAGCGTCCCGGGTGGCTGGAACGGCGCCGCCGGAACGCGCGGCTGGAAGAAGCCGGCGACGCCGAACAGCATCGCGATCGTCGCGTTGGTCTCGTTGAGGACGTCGCGGGTGCGGCCGATCGTCGCGATGCCGTCGGGCACCGACGGCGGCGGGATGCCGAACGGCAGCGTCGAGACGCCCTCCCAGAACTCGCGCAGGCGCGCGACGCGCTGCCCGGGAGGGTTGCCGGCGATCAGCGCCGCGTTGATGGCGCCGATCGAGATCCCCGCGACCCAGCTCGGCACCTGGCGTGTCTCGGCCAGCACTTCGTAGACGCCGGCCTGGTAGGCGCCGAGCGCGCCGCCACCCTGCAGGACGAGGATGCACCGCTCGGCCGGGTCGTGCGTGCGGGGCTTGCTCGGCGATCGCATTGGATGGTCTCGGCGGTGAAGGGTGAACGCCTCAGTGGCGATAGCTGGGGTCGCTGCGGTCGAGCTTGCGGAGCAGTCCGGGCCAGATCAGCGCGCCCGGGGCCGCGCCGAGGGTCGCCATTCGCGCTTGCTCGGTCGCCGTGCGCAGGACGTCGGCGCCGATTTCGAGCAGCTCGCCGTCGGCGATCGTGCCCGCCGCCTGCGCGCGCAGCTGCACCGCGCACGTCGTCTCGAGCGCGTACATCGCCTGGAACGCCGCCGCGGTCGTCTCGCCGACGGTCAGCAGGCCGTGATTGCGCAGCATGAGGAAGGTGTTGTCGCCGAGGCTTGCGACCAGGCGTGGCTTTTCATCGTCGCGCAAGGCGACTCCCTCGTAGTCGTGGTAGCCAAGGCTTGCGAGGACGAAGATCGAGAACTGCGAGATCGGCAGGATGCCGCGCTTCTGCGCCGACACCGCGACCCCGTTCAGGGTGTGCGTGTGCATCACGCACTGAATGTCGTGGCGCGCTGCGTGCACCGCGCTGTGGATCGTGAAACCCGCGGGGTTGATCGGAAAGCTCGTCTCCTGCAGGACCTTGCCGGCGATGTCGATCTTGATCAGGCTCGATGCCGTGATTTCGTCGAACATCAGCCCGTACGGGTTGATCAGGAAGTGCTCGGTGCCCGGGATCTTCGCTGTGATGTGGGTGAAGACGAGGTCGTCCCAGCGAAAGAGCGCGACCAGCCGGTAGGCCGCGGCGAGGTCGACCCGGGTCTGCCATTCCTCCGCTGAAACAGTGCCCTCCAGGCGTGGCAGCAGCCGGGCGAGATCGGTCGGTGCATTCATGGGCGAACTCCGAAAGGAACGGGAAGAAACGAAAGTATCGCGCGCCCGGCGGCGGCCTCGGGAAGCGCCGAACACTTCACGATTGTCCGCCGTGTTACAGCGATCGGCAGACAAACGGGACGGTGGTCACGGACACCCCGGCGGGAGCCACGCGACACTTGCACATCTTGTTTCCAACAGGCGCCACGATGCACACTTCGTACGACCAGACCCTTCCCCAGCACTCGCGGTGGGATCAGCAGGGCGTCGAGTACATCCGTTCGAACATCGACTGGTGCGCGCGCTGCTCGAAGCGTCTGGTCGGCCTCAA
>DASXIP010000238.1:0-1666 GCA_036497875.1 Caldimonas sp. | reverse complement strand
CGAAGCGCCGCGCAACACCTTCTCGATGCCGAATGCCGGCTGCGAGTAGTCGCGCCACGGCCCGGCGACGAATCCGGGATAGGGTCGCAGCGTGCTCGCCATCCACTCGCGGACGTCGCCCCAGTGAAAGCCCCGCGTCGCGCCCTGGTGCGCCGCCGCTTCCCACTCGACCTCGCTCGGCAGCCGCCGGCCGGCCCAGCGGCACCAGGCGTCGGCTTCGTACCAGCTGACGTGCACGGCGGGATGGGCCGCGGGGACGCGCGCAAGGACGCCGAAGCGCCGTTGCAGAACCCCGTGGCGCATCTGGTCGACATGGCGTGGCGTGCGCCGCCCACCGCGCTCGAGCCACGCCCAACCGGCCTCACTCCAGTGCGTGCGCTCGTCGTAGCCGCCGTCCTCGACGAACTCGCCGTACTGCGCCCAAGTGACGGTTTGCGCGTCGATCTCGAATTCCGGGATGTCGACCGGGTGCGGCTGGCGCTCGTTGTCGAAGTGAAAGCCCGTGCCGCTGGCACCGAGCAGCCAACGGGTGGCGGCAAACAGCAGCGGCGGCCGCGGGGCGTGGATCGCGATCCGCGCGACCAGGCCGAGCTCGAGCCCGAGCGTCTGGGCAAGCACCGCGAAAGCTTCCGCGTGCATCTCCTCGTGGAATAGCGCCAGGCGATGAAAGTAGAGCGAGGCATCGTCGTCGACGGCGACGCCGGCGAGCAGCTCGAGCGTCGTCTCGAGCGATTCGACGAGGTAGGCGCGAGTCGCCTGCAGGTCGGGCAGCTCGCCGCCGGCGAGCGCCCGGCGGCGCTCGCGATCGATCGTCGCCGGGTCGTACCAGCGGTCGGCGTCGGCGACGACCGAGGCGAGCCGCGGCTGCGCCGGGTCGGCCGCCTCGCCACGTCCGCGTTGCACGTTGCGCGCGATCCAGCGCTCCTGGAACCAGCCGATGTGACCGAGCGTCCAGAGCGGCGGATCGAGCTCGGCAAGGATGGCGGGCGGCAGCTCGCCGGCAAGAACGAGCGCGCGTCCGCCGTCGCTCCTCTCGAGCGCCGCCGCCCAGCGCAGGGTGTGGTTGCGCGCCTCGATCAGGGCGAGCGAGAGCAGCTCCTTGCCGGCCGAGCGCAGGCTCGCGCTGTCGAGGCCGGTCGCGTCGAATCCGGTCACGCCGGGGCCGACGCAGGCGCGCCGGCGCGACACGCGAGCGGCAGATAGCGCACTGGCACATTCGTCTTGTTGAGGCCGCGTGCGGTCATCTTGTTCGGCGGCTCGGCGTCGCCGCAGACCCAGGTGATCGGCACGATCGGCGCGTCCTCGACAACGCCGGGGCGCAGGGTCAGCACCTTGCCCTGGATCACGACGTTCGCCTTGTTGCCGAAGGTGATCTGGATCGCGCCCGATTCGACGGCCACCGAGCTGATCATGTCGCTGACGATCTTGTCGGCGACCGGCATGCCCGCGGCGGCGTTGTCGACCGGCATCTTGCCTGTCGTCGCCCACGCGGTCGAGATCGGCGGCTTGACGATGTCGGCGAGCTTGATCGCCTCGGCGATCCGGTCGCGGATGACCTTGTCCGGAATGCCCGGCAACGCGATCAGGGCGAGGATGACGATGATCGCGATCACGATCATCAGCTCGAGCAGCGAAAAGCCACTGCCGCGATTCGTCGCTGGCGCCC
>DASXIP010000237.1:0-26029 GCA_036497875.1 Caldimonas sp. | reverse complement strand
AACGAGATGTCGAGATCGGTGAGACGGTCGTAAATCGAGGCCATGGCTTTGGGGGCGCGTAGAAGTCAAATCCTACACTCCCCCGATGGCGGCACCTGGCATCGCGGCGGGCGATTGCTGGCGCTGCCGCTGGCCTGGCCGGCGTCGCGCTGCAGCTGCGGGAGCGCTCGCTGCTGGCGGTCGACGCGTCCCTGGCCATCGCGGCGATCGCCGTCCTCGCGCTCGCGCGCATGGCTGTTTCGACCCGCGGTCGCCGTCACCGTCGCTCGCCGCCGGTTTCGCCGTCTCGGCCTGGCAGGCGTCGCTGCTGCTCGCCGACACGTTGCCGAGTGCGCTCGAGGGCCAGGATCTCGTCGTCGCCGGTGTCGTCGCGAATGCCGCAGCAGGGGCCGAGCGGGCTGCGCTTTGGTCGTCGCCAGCCCGGCGTGCGGTGCCTGGCAGTGGCGCGCGGACGGGCCCGAGGACGGCAGTTGCGAGCGCGACACGGCGCGGCGCGACCGGCATCACCGGCTCGACGACGACGTGCCTCGCTGAGCCCTCGCGGCAGCCGATGGCGCGGACTTTGCTACCCTCCCTGGCGGAGGCACCATGAAGCCCGGCTTCGACGAGATGCAGGATGGCGGCGGCGCGGTGCGCGAGCACTACGGCGGCTACGACCGCTGGCTGAAGGAGCAGCCGCCGCAGGTCATGCGGACGCGGCGCGACGAGGCCGAGGTGATCTTTCGCCGCGTCGGCATCACCTTCGCCGTCTACGGCGCCAAGGATGACAGCGGCCGCAACGGCGGCACCGAGCGGCTGATTCCGTTCGACCTCATCCCGCGCGTCATTCCCGCCCACGAGTGGCGCGAGATGGAGCGGGGCCTGCGCCAGCGCGTCACGGCGCTGAACCGCTTCCTCCACGACGTCTATCACGGCCAGGAGATCCTGAAGGCGGGCGTCGTCCCGGCCGACCAGGTGCTCGGCAACGCCCAGTACCGCGCCGAGATGCAGGGCGTCGAGGTTGCGGGCAGCATTTACTCGCACATCGCCGGCATCGACATCGTTCGCGCCGCCAACGCCGATGGCAGCGGCAGCTACTACGTCCTCGAGGACAACCTGCGCGTGCCGAGCGGCGTCTCGTACATGCTCGAGAACCGCAAGATGATGATGCGGCTGTTTCCCGAGCTGTTCAGCCGCCACCGGGTCGCCCCGGTCGCGCACTATCCCGACCTGCTGCTCGAGATGCTGCGCTCGGTCGCGCCGGCGGCGGTCAACGATCCGACCGTCGTCGTGCTGACGCCCGGCATGTACAACAGCGCGTATTTCGAGCACGCGTTCCTCGCCCAGCAGATGGGAATCGAGCTCGTCGAAGGTCAGGACCTCTACGTCCGCGACAACTTCGTCTACATGCGGACGACCCAGGGCCCGAAGCGCGTCGACGTCATTTACCGCCGCGTCGACGACGACTTCCTCGACCCGCTCGCGTTTCGTGCCGACTCGACGCTCGGCTGCGCCGGCCTGCTGGCCGCCTACCGCGCCGGCAACGTGACGCTGTCGAACGCGATCGGCGCCGGCGTCGCCGACGACAAGTCGATCTATCCGTTGGTGCCGAAGATGATCGAGTTCTACCTCGGCGAGCGGCCGATCCTGCAGAACGTGCCGACCTGGGTCTGCCGCGATGACGGCGACCTCGCCTACGTCCTCGACCATCTCGGCGAGCTCGTCGTCAAGGAGGTCCACGGCGCCGGCGGCTACGGCATGCTCATCGGCCCGGCGTCGACGACGGCGGAGATCGAGGCGTTCCGGGGTGCGCTCAAGGCCGATCCGAAACGCTTCATCGCCCAGCCGACGCTCGCGCTCTCGACCTGCCCGACCTTCGTCGAGAGCGGCATCGCGCCGCGCCACATCGACCTGCGCCCGTTCGTGCTTTCCGGCAAGACCGTGCAGATGGTGCCGGGTGGGCTGACGCGCGTCGCGCTGAAGGAAGGCTCGCTCGTCGTCAATTCGTCGCAGGGCGGCGGCACCAAGGACACCTGGATCCTCGAGGCATGAATGCTGTCGCGAACCGCTGACCACCTGTTTTGGATGGCACGCTACATGGAGCGTGCCGAGAACACCGCGCGCATGCTCGACGTCAACTACCAGATGTCGCTGCTGCCGCAGTCGGAGGAGGCGGCCGAGCGCGGCTGGCGAGGCCTGCTCAGCATCAACGAGATCAGCGGCGACTTCGCCAAGCGCAACCGCGAGGTGACGCCGCGGACCGTCATCGACTACATGGTCAACGACGCTGCGAACGGCTCGTCGATTCGCAGCTGCCTGATGGCAGCGCGCGAGAACGCGCGTGCCGTGCGCGGCACGCTGACGACCGAGGTCTGGGAGACGCAGAACCAGACTTGGCTCGAGTTCCAGCGCATGATCGCCGACGACGCCTTCCAGGCGAGCCCCGGCGAGGCGTTCGAGTGGGTCAAGTTCCGCTCGCACCTGTCGCGCGGCGTGACCGTCGGCACGATGCTGCAGGACGAGGCGTTCCACTTCCTTCGCATCGGTAGCTTCCTCGAGCGCGCCGACAACACGGCACGCCTGCTCGACGTCAAGTTTCATTCGGTCGAGCATGATCTCTTCGGCAACGGGCCGGGGGCGATCGGCGCGCGCATGCGCCACGGTCTGGCCGCGACGCCTGGGCAGGGCCGAACTCAGAGTCAGAGTCAGAGCCAGAGCGTCGACGGCGTGCAGAGCCAGACGCAGGGCCAGGAAAGCGGCGGCAAGGACGTCGAGTTCGACTTCTACCACTGGTCGGCGGTGCTGCGCTCGGTCTCCGGCTTCGAGGTCTACCGCAAGGTCTACCGCAACGTCATCCGTCCCGAGCGCGTCGCCGAGCTGCTGATCCTGCGTCCCGACATGCCGCGTTCGCTGGCAGCCTGCATGCACGAGGTGGTGTCGAACCTGAAGCACGTCGCGAACGAGCAGTCGAAGGACACGTTGCGCCTCGCCGGCCGGCTCGACGCCGACCTCCAATACGGCCGCATCGACGAGATCCTCGCCACCGGCCTGCACGCGTACCTGACGCAGTTTCTCGAACGCGTCAACGCGCTCGGCGCCGGCATCAGCCGTGACTTCCTGGTGCCGGTCGCGCCATGAGCGCCGCGCCGGCCGGCGATTCCTGATGTCGATCCACGTCGCCCTCCACCACGTCACGCACTACCGCTACGACCGGCCCGTGCACCTCGGGCCGCAGGTCGTTCGCCTGCGACCGGCGCCGCATTCGCGGACGCGCATCCTCGCCTACTCGATGAAGGTCGAGCCGGCGAAGCACTTCATCAACTGGCAGCAGGATCCGCAAGCGAACTATCTCGCGCGGCTCGTCTTCCCCGACCCGACGACCTTCTTTCGGGTCGAGGTCGATCTCGTCGCCGAGATGGCGGTCTTCAACCCGTTCGACTTCTTTCTCGAGCCGAGCGCCGAGAAGTTTCCGTTCGCGTATGAGCCCGATCTCCTCGTCGAGCTCGCGCCATATTTGCGCAAGACGCCGGCGACGCCGCTCTTTGCCGAGTACCTCGCGCGCGTCGACCGCAGCGAACGGCCGACGAGCACCTTCCTGTTCGACCTCAACCGCGGCCTGCAGCAAGACATCGCCTACCTGATCCGGATGGAGCACGGCGTGCAGGCGCCCGAGTTGACGCTGCAGAACGCGAGCGGCTCGTGTCGCGACAGCGCATGGCTGCTGGTGCAACTGCTGCGTCATCTCGGCCTCGCGGCGCGCTTTGCCTCGGGCTATTTGATCCAGCTGAAGAGCGATGTCAAGTCGCTCGACGGCCCGAGCGGCACCGAAGTCGACTTCACCGATCTGCACGCATGGTGCGAGGTGTATTTGCCGGGCGCCGGCTGGATCGGCCTCGACCCGACGTCGGGCCTGTACGCAGGCGAGGGCCACATTCCGCTCGCCTGCTCGCCCGAGCCTTCGTCGGCAGCGCCGATCAGCGGCACGCTCGACCCCTGCGAGACGGCGTTCGAGCACCAAATGTCGGTGCGCCGCGTCTGGGAGGCGCCGCGCGTCACGCTGCCGTACAGCGAGCTGCAGTGGGGCGCGATCGACGCGCTCGGCAAGCACGTCGACGCCGACCTGCGCCGCATGGACGTCCGCCTCACGCAAGGCGGCGAGCCGACCTTCGTCTCGATCGACGACCGCGAGGGCGGCGAGTGGAACACCGAGGCGATGGGCACGACCAAGCGCGTCCTGAGCGGCGAGCTGATGGATCGGCTGCGCAAGCACTACGGCGCCGGCGGCCTCCTCCACGCAGGGCAGGGCAAGTGGTACCCGGGCGAGCAGCTGCCGCGCTGGTCGCTGAACCTGTACTGGCGCAGGGACGGCGCGCCGATCTGGAACGACCCGGCGTTGCTCGCGAGCGAGCGCGACGACAACGGCGCGACCGCGGCCATGGCACGCGAGTTCCTGCGCCGCCTAGCAATGCGGCTCGGCGTCGACCGCCGCAACGTCTTCGCCGCCCACGAGGACGTCGGCCACTTCCTCTGGCGCGAAGGCAAGCTGCCGATCAACGTCGAGCCGGGCGATTCGCGCCTCGCCGATCCGGCCGAGCGCGCGCGCCTGCGCCGCGTCTTCGAGCGCGGGCTCGGTGAGCCGGTCGGCTACGCGCTGCCGATCGCCGCCGACGAACGCCGTCCCGGCCGCTGGCGCACGACACCCTGGTACCTGCGCAGCGACCACTGCTATCTCGTTGCCGGCGATTCGCCGCTCGGCTTTCGCCTGCCGCTCGACACGCTGCCATGGGCGCGCGCGGCCGACCTGCCGTGGGTCTATCCGCCCGACACCAGCGACGAGCTGCCGCCGCTTCCGGTTGGCAGCGAAGCAGGCGAGGGCGGCGGCCCGCGATGGCATGCGTCCGGCGACGTGGCCGAGGCGGCGTCGTCGCAGCATGGCACGCCGGGCGGCACGCACGATCTTGAAGACGAGATCGATATCGCGGCCGAGGGCCAGGCGCGCGACGGGCCGCCGAAGCTGAACGAATCGGCCGGCGACGTCGTCCGCACCGCGATCAGCGCCGAGGCGCGCCACGGTCGGCTCTATGTCTTCATGCCGCCGACGTCGGCCCTCGAGGACTATCTCGCGCTCGTCGGCGCGGTCGAGAAGACCGCGCGTGACATGCGCTTGCCGGTAACGCTCGAAGGCTACGAGCCGCCGAAAGATCCGCGCCTGGTCGTCTTGCGCATCACGCCCGATCCCGGCGTGATCGAGGTCAATGTTCATCCGGCGACCGGCTGGAGCGAACTCGTCGAGCAGACGACTCATCTCTACGATGCCGCGCGCGAAACGCGGCTGACGACCGAGAAGTTCATGCTCGACGGCCGCCACACCGGCACCGGCGGCGGCAACCACTTCGTCCTCGGCGGCGCGACGCCCGCCGATTCGCCGTTCCTGCGCCGGCCCGACCTGCTCGCCAGCATGATCGGCTACTGGCACAACCATCCGGCCCTCAGCTACCTGTTCTCGGGCATGTTCATCGGCCCGACCAGCCAGGCGCCGCGTATCGACGAGGCGAGGAACGACTCGGTCTACGAGATCGAGATCGCGTTCGCCGAGCTGGCGCGCGTCGCCGACGTCGAGGCCGGCAAGACGCCGCCGTGGCTCATCGATCGACTGCTGCGCAACCTCCTGATCGACGTCACCGGCAACACCCACCGCGCCGAGTTCTGCATCGACAAGCTGTACTCGCCCGACGGCCCGACCGGCCGCCTCGGCCTGCTCGAGATGCGCGCCTTCGAGATGCCGCCGCATGCGCGAATGAGCCTCGTCCAGCAGCTGTTGATGCGCGCGCTCGTCGCCCGCTTCTGGGCTCAGCCGTACCGGCCGGCGCGCCTCGTGCGCTGGGGCACCGAGCTGCACGATCGCTTCATGCTGCCGCACTTTGTCTGGAGCGACCTGGGCGACGTCATCGCCGAGCTCAACGAGGCCGGCTATCCGTTCGAGCTCGCCTGGTTCGCGGCACATCGCGACTTCCGCTTCCCGCTGCTCGGCGACTTCGCGGCTGCCGGCGTGACCGTCGAGCTGCGGATGGCGCTCGAGCCGTGGCATGTGCTCGGCGAGGAGAGCGGGCCCGGCGGCACCGCGCGCTACGTCGACTCGACGGTCGAGCGGATCGAGGTCCACGTCCGCGGTCTGGTCGGCGATCGCCACGTTCTCGCCTGCAACGGCAGGCGGTTGCCGCTGCAGCCGACCGGCGTGCAAGGCGAGTACGTCGCCGGCGTGCGCTATCGCGCCTGGACGGCGCCGTCGTCGCTGCACCCGACGATCGGCCCGCACGTGCCGCTCGTCTTCGATCTCGTCGACACCTGGATGCAGCGCTCGCTCGGCGGCTGCCAATATCACGTCGCGCATCCGGGCGGGATCAACTACACGACGTTTCCGGTCAACGCCTACGAGGCCGAGGCCCGCCGCTTGGCGCGCTTCTTTCGCGCCGGCCACACGCCTGGCACCGTGCTGTTGCCAGCGGAAGCGCCAAACCCCGACTTTGCGCACACCCTCGATCTGCGGCGGCCGGCCGTGCCGTTGTAGCGTCACGTCTTTTCGCCACCGATGCTGGATCGACTCCTCGCCGGCTACACGGCGCCCGCGGGGCGCTTCGACGAGCTGCTCGCCGCTCCCGGCCGGCCGCGGCCGCACTGGGACGCGTTCGTCCGTGCGCTTGCCGAGCGCAGCGAGCGCGAAGTCAGCGACACGCTGTCGCTCACCGAGCGGCAGATCCGCGAGCACGGCATCACCTACAACGTCTACGCCGATGCCCAGGGCGTGCATCGGCCGTGGCAGGTCGACCCGATTCCGCTCGTCCTGCCGGCCGACGAGTGGGCCGCGATCTCGGCCGGTATCGAGCAGCGCGCCGAGCTGCTCGACCTCGTCCTTGGCGACCTCTACGGCGCGCAGACACTGCTCAAGAGCGGCGCGATCCCGCCCTCGGCGATCTTCGGCCATCGCGGCTTCCTCGCGCCGGCCGAAGGGCTGGCACCCGTCGGCGGCCGCCACCTGCTGCAATACGCGGCCGACCTTGCGCGCTCGCCCGACGGCCGCTGGTGGGTCGTCGGCGATCGCACCCAGGCACCGTCAGGGTCGGGCTATGCGCTCGAGAACCGACTCGTCGTCTCGCACGTCTTCCCGCAGATGTTCCGCGAGCTGCCAGTGCTGCACCTGGCGAGCTTCTTCGATGCGCTGCGCGAATCGCTCCTGCACTGGTCGCCGCGCCTGAAGGGGGAGAGCGGACCGACGCGCATCGTGCTGCTCACGCCGGGTCCGTACAACGAGACCTACTTCGAGCACGCGCTGCTGGCGCGCTACCTCGGCTTCGCGCTCGTCGAGGGCCACGACCTGACGGTGCGTGACGACCGCGTCTGGCTGAAGACGATCTCGGGGCTCGAGCGTGTCCACGCGATCGTGCGCCGCCAGGACGACGACTACTGCGATCCGCTCGAGCTGCGCTCCGACTCAGCGCTCGGCGTCGCCGGGCTCACCGATGTCGCCCGGCGCGGCAACGTGCTGCTCGCCAACGCGCTCGGCTCGGGCGTCCTCGAATCGGGCGCGCTGCTCGGCTACCTGCCCGCGCTTAGCCGCGAGCTGCTCGGCGAGCCGCTGCAGATGCCGCAGATCGCGACCTGGTGGCTCGGCGAGCGCGCCGCGTTCGAGGACGCGTGGCGCCGGCCCGAGCGCCTGATCGTCAAGCCGATCGAGCGGTCGCCGAACGAGCCGTCGATCGCCGTCGGCCAGCTCGCCGCCGACGCGCGCGAGGCACTGCGCCGCCGCATCGCCGAGCGGCCGCACCACTTCGTCGCCCAGGAGTGGGTCCACGTCTCGCAGGCGCCTGTGCTCGAAGGCAAGCCCGTCGGTGCGCTCGCGGCGCGCACCGTCGGCCTGCGCGTCTTCGCGGTCGCGACGCCGAGCGGCTGGCGGGTCATGCCTGGCGGCCTGACGCGCGTCGCTCCCGACGAGGACTCGCCGGTCATCGCGATGCAGCGCGGCGGCCGCTCGAAGGACACCTGGGTGCTCGCCGACGGGCCGGTCAACGTCGAGTTCTCGCTGCTGTCGGCGACCGTCGGCGCCGACGATCTCGTCGGTGCCGACGCGACCCTGGCATCCCGCGCGGCCGAGAACCTGTTCTGGTTTGGCCGCTATGGCGAGCGCTGCGACGCCGCCGCGCGGCTGCTGCGGGTCGCGATCGGCCAGTTGCTCGAAGAGGGCGACGCCCGTGCCGGCGTCCCGCCGACGTGGACGCTCGCCGAGCGGCTCGGCATTGTCGAGGCCGCCCGCGGCACCGCGAGCCGGGCCACCGCACGGGCGCTCCGGCGTGCCGCGAGCCATCCCGAGGGCGCGCTCGCGCAGCGCCTCGAGAGCCTGTCGCGGGTCGCGTTCAGCCTGCGCGACCGGATGTCGGTCGACCACTGGCGCACGCTCAACCGCCTGATCGCCGACCCGGCGCTGCGGCGCGACCCGGCGCTGCAGCGCGATCCGGCGCTGGCGACGACGCTGGTCTGGCTCGACCGCGCGGTCACCGCGCTGATGACGCTCTCGGGCTTCGTCCTCGACGGCATGACGCGCGGTATCGGCTGGCGCTTCGTCTCGATCGGCCGGCGCGTCGAGCGACTGGCGACGTTGTGCACTACGCTGCAAGTGGCGATCGACGAAGGCCGTGTCCACGCCCTCGACTGGCTCCTCGAGCTCGCCGATTCGAGCGTCACCTACCGTTCGCGCTACCTCGCTGCGCCCGAGTGGCTGCCGGTGCTCGACATGCTGATGCGCGACGTGTCGAATCCGCGCTCGCTGGCGTTTCAGGCCAAAGGCCTCGCGGAGTTCATCGCCACGCTCGAAGTCGCGCACGGCGAGTTCGCGTCGGCGATCCTCGCCCCCGCCCACGATACGTTGCGGGCGCTCGCGGTGAACGAGCTCCGGCCCGAAAGCGAGGTCGTCGCCGATGTCGTCGGCCAGTTGCAGCGCGCGGCCTACGCGATCTCCGACGCGATCTCGCTCAAGTTCTTCTCGCATGCGGTGCCGCGCAGCATGCTCGAGCCCGTGCCGTGAGCGCCGTCAGGAACGCGGCGGCGGCGCGCTACGACGTCGAGCACGAGACGCGCTACACCTACCGGGTGCCAGTTGCGCAGTCGTGGCAGCTCGCCCATCTCACGCCGGCGAGCCTGCCATGGCAGAACGTGCTCGCGCACGAGCTGGCGATCGAGCCGCCGCCCGACGAGCGCCATGAGCGGCGCGACGCGTTCGACAACGGCGTCACCCATTTCGGCGTCCATGGCCCGCATCCGCTGTTGCGCGTGCGGATGACGTGCGAGGTCGAGATCGGCGACCGCCCCGATCCTGCGGCTGTGCCGCGCCTCGCCTGGGAGGCCGTCGTCGCCGCGCTCGACGACGATCCGGCGCAAGACGCGCTGCGGCCCGCGCGCATGGCCGAGTCGAGCACGCTGGTGCCGTGGTCGGAGGCGGCGCGTGCCTACGCGATGCCGAGCTTCGTCGATGGGCGCGACTGGCTCGATGGCGTCTTCGACCTGATGCACCGCATCCATCGCGAGTTCGCCTTCGAACCGGGCGCGACGACGGTGACGACGTCGGTCGACGAGGTGCTCGTGCAACGAAGCGGCGTTTGCCAGGACTTCGCCCACGTGATGATCGCGTGCCTGCGCAGCCACGGCCTGCCGGCGCGCTACGTCTCGGGGTATCTGCTGACCGAGCCGCCGCCCGGCCGGCCACGCCTGCTCGGCGCCGACGCCTCGCATGCCTGGGTGGCGACGTATTCGCCGCCGCACGGCTGGGTCGAACTCGACCCGACCAACGACCAGCTCGCCGACCGCCGCTACATCACGCTCGCCCATGGCGGCGACTTCGCCGACGTCGTGCCGTTGCGCGGCGTCATCCTCGGCGGCAGCGGCCAGAAGATGCAGGTCGCGGTGAGCGTCATCCCGCGCTGATCGACGCGGCGCTCCCTCGGCAGCGGAGCACGTCGGAGGGCGCGTCGCCAGACGCGTCTCAGGCTTCGGCGGGATGGCCGGCGCGGCGGTGCGACGCGAGACTGCGCGGATCGCTGAGGAGAACGCCGCCATGTCGAACCACCCTTCGTCCGAGCTCGCTCTCGTCGCCATCGAAGCCGCATCGTCGAGCGGCACCGCGCGCGCGAACGCCGCCATCGCCGGCCCTGGTTCGACTCGAGCTTGGAGCTCCGGCGCGGTCTCGATGTTCGCGAGGACTGTTCGGCGACGACGGCCCGGCTGGATCGAACGCCTCCTCGCTGCTCAGCGTAGCGCCGCGGGCCGCACCGCTTCGCCGAGCGCGAGCACCGCCATCGCGTAGTAGCTCGACCAGTTATAGCGCGTCAGTGTGTAGAAGTTGGTCGTTCCAGCGACGTAGGTCGGCGCTGCGTCGCCGTTTTGCAGCTCGATCAGCGCGAAGAGGCTTTCGACCGCGAGCGCAGCGGCGGGCAGGCGAGCGCCGCGCTCGACCATCTCTGCCGCGGTGAAGGTCGGCACGATGTCGGGTGCGAGGAGTGCCGCGCGCTCGCTCGTCTCGGTCGGCGGCTCGACATCGAAGCGTGCCGGCAGGCCGCGCTTCCAGCCGAACTCGGCGAGGTAGTTGGCGACGCTGCCGATCGCGTCGGCTGCGCTCGCGTGCAGGTCGACCCGGCCGTCGCCATCGAAATCGACGGCGAAGCGGTTGAAGCTCGAAGGCATGAACTGCGCCATGCCGATCGCGCCGGCGTAGCTGCCGCGCCAGGAGAGCGGATCGACGCCCTCGCTCTTGCAAAGGACGAACCAGTTCTCGAGCTCGTCCCGGAAGAACGCGCTGCGGTCGCTGCGGCCGGCAGGGAAGTCGAACGCGAGCGTCGCGAGCGCGTCGATGATGCGAAAGTTCCCCATCTGGCGGCCGTAGATCGTTTCGACGCCGACGATGCCGACGACGACTTCGGGCGGCACGCCGTAGATATCTTCGGCCGCCGTCAGCCAGCGGTCGTTTTCGCGCCAGAACTCGACCCCGGCGCGGATCCGGATCGGCTCGACGAAACGCGCCCGGTACGCGTTCCAGTTCTTCGCCGCGCCGGTTGCCGACGGCATGATGTAGCGCACCACTAGCGGCTGGAAACGCGCCTGCGCCAGCGCGTTGCGCAGCCACTCGGGGTCGAGGCCGCGTCGTTCGGCGACCTCGTCGGCGAAGCGGACGACGTCGTCGCGCGCGCCGTAGCCGACGCCGTCAGGTGCGTTGTCGTCGACGGCTGGTACCGGCTTGGCGGCGGCACGCTTGCGCGGCGCCGCGCCGGCGCACGAGGAGAGAAGCCACGCGGTGCCGCCGAGGACGAGCCTGCGGCGCGGGTGCAGATCCATGCGGGTGCGAAGAAGGCCTGCGGCGGTCCTGTCGGCGCCGGCGATTATCGAGGCGCGAGCGTGCGCAGGCGGCGCGCTTCGCTGGTGAAGTCGCGCGTCAGCGTCGGGTCGGGACGCCTTGCCGCCGCGCGCGAATAGCGGCGCGCCTCGAGCGCATCGAGGAAACGGGCGAGCGTCTCGCCGGCGCTGCCGAGCGTCTCGCGGACGCGCGCCGCGAGCGTGCGCGGCGCCTCGTGCGGCGCCGCTGCGATGCCGAGCGCGTGCAGCGCCTGCCTCATGCGCTCGAGCTGGCGTACCCACGGATCGACGCGGTGGCGGTCGAGCCAGGCCCAGACCGCGCCGGCGAGCGCGAGCCCGCTCAGCGTGCCGACGAGCAGGAGGGCGAGGTCCTCCCAGCTCGGCGACTGGAAGCCGATCCGCTTCAGCACGTCGAGCTGCTGGCCGCGCGAATAGCTGAGCACCCATTGGTTCCAGCGGTTGTTGAGCGCCTCCCAGGCGCTTCGCAGCTCGGCGAAAAGGCGTGGATTCATGGCGTCGAGCGTGCCGGCGACAAAGCCCGCCGGCGGCGCGAGGCGGGTGCTGCGGCCGATGCGGTCGGGCGCAACCGCGCCGGTCGGATCGGCGCGTACCCAGCCCGTTCCCGACTGCCAGAACTCGGCCCACGCGTGCGCCGAGCTCTGGCGGACGACGTAGTAGCCGTCGACCGGCGGCAGGTCGGTGCCCTGGTAGCCGGTGACGATGCGCGCCGGCACGCCGGCGGCGCGCAGGATGACGACGAACGCCGCGGCGAAGTGCTCGCAGAAGCCCTCCTTGCGATCGAGCCAGAACTCGTCGATCGAATTCCTGCCGTAGTCGCCAGGCGAGAGCGTGTAGCTGAAGCCGCCGCTGCGGATCTGCTCGAGCAGCGCGTTGGCGAGACGTGTCGGGCTCGCGCCGCGGTGGGCGTCGCGAAAGGCGTGCGCCCAGGTGACCGTGCGCGGGTTGAAGCCGACCGGCAGCTCGAGGCTGTCCTGCAGCTCGCCGAAGCGACGCGGCGCGCCGAGGACGAAGCTCGTGCTGGCGGTCGCCTTGAAGCGCAGACGTTCGAGAACCGGCTTGTCGGCGAGCCACTGCAGATCGTCGCGCGCGGCGAGGCGATAACCGTCGACCGGCTCGACCGAAGTCGTCGCCTCGAGCAACGGCAGCGAAGCGAGGCGCAGCGGCTCGAGCGTGACTTCATAGCCGAGCGGCGTGCCGGTCGTCCGCAGCTCCGGCGGCCGCGACGGCAGGCTCGCCGGCACGAACGGCAGGCCGAGCTGCGTCCACTCGGTGCCGTCGAAGCGCGTCAGCACCGGGCCGCGGAAGTACATCTGCGCCGGCACCGGCGCCTCGCCGTCGAAGCGGATTCGCATCGCGATCGCGTCGTCGAGCGCGACTTCGGTCATCGAGCCCATCTTCATCGTGTTCGACAGCCCCGTCTTCGAGATGCCGTCCTGCGGCACGCCCCAGAGCGGGCCGACGCGCGGAAAGAGGATGAAGAGCAGCGCCATCACCGGCGCCCCGAGCAGCGCGGTGCGCGCCGCGAGCCCGCCGGCCTGCGCGAGGCTCGGCTGGCCGACCGGCATGTGGGCGAGGACGAGCGCCGTCATCAGCCCCCAAACCGACACGAGCATCGCGATCGCGACCAGCATCGACTGCGAGTAGAGGAAGTGGGTGAGGATGATGAAGAAGCCGAGGAAGAAGACGACGAACGCGTCGCGGCGGGCGCGCAGCTCGAGCGTCTTCAGCGCCATCAGCGCGACCGCGAGGGTGACGCCCGGCTCCTTGCCGAGCAGGGTCCGGTACGACCAGAACGTCAGCCCGATCGCGGCGATGAGAACGCCGACCAGTACCCATCGCCCCGGCAGCGCCGCGTTCACGAGCGCGAGCCGGCCGCGCCAGAGGAGGACGAGTGCGGTCAGCGCGAGCGACCACGCCGGCAGGTGCGTCGCGTGCGGCAGCACCGTCCAGGCGATCACCGCGAGCAGGAACAGGGTGTCGCGCGCTTCGCGCGGCAGTCGCTTCCAGCCCGGCCAGAGGGGAATCACGGCGCGGCTTCGCGCAGCGAGCGTCGCGGCGTTCACGTCGCGACCCGCGCGGTCATTTGCCACAGCGCGAGCGCCTCGAGACAGCGCACGCGCTGCGCGTTGCCGTCGCCGGGCTCGATCTCGGTGCCGGGCAGGCGCAAGCCGTAGTCGGCGTCGGCGCGGTCGGCGGCGAGCGCCCAGGCTGCGAGGCGCGACAGGCGCTGCTCGGGGTCGAGCCTGCTGCACGCCACCCAGTCGAGCCAGAGCTCGTGCCGTGCCGATGTGCTGGTGTCGCGACTGACGAGCTCGGCGCCGGTCTCGAGCGCCTGCGCAGCCTTCTTCCACGCGATCAGCTTGAGCGGATCGCCACGGCGATACGCACGCACGCCCTCGACTTCGCCACCCTCGCTTCGCCGTGCCTGCGCCGCGCCGCTGGCGACGGGCCGTGCCGCCGGCAGCGCGGGCGCGTCGGTCTCGACTTGCGGATAGACGAGCAGTCGCGCGACCGGGCGCCACACCGTCCAGGCTCGGAACAGGCCGAGCGGGAAGCGCGTCTCGGCGCTCAGCGTCGGCACGTCGTGCCGCCCGCGTAGCGGCGGAACGTAGCTGACGTGCGCGGTCGCCTGGCCACCGGCCGGCACGTTGGTCCAGGCGAGCGTCGACGGCGGCGCCTCGAGCAGGCGCAGGCCGATGCCGTAGCGCGCCGACGTCGGGCTCGACATGACGATGTCGAGCACCGCGGCGCTGCCAGCGAACGCCGGCGCGACCGGACGCAGATGCAAGGTCAGGCCGCGCAGCGTGCCGTGCGTGATGTGCATCGAGACGATGCCGCTGCCGGCGAGCAGGAAGGTGAGGACGTAGCCGAGGTTGAGCTGGTAGTTGACCGACGCGAGCAGCAGCACGAGCAGCGTCAGCGCGAACATCCAGCCGGCGCGCGTCGGCAGGATGTAGATATTGCCCTGCGTCAGCAGCTGGCTGTCGGTGCGCGGCAGCCGCGAGGTCAGCCATCTGCGCACGCTGGCGCGGACGTTCCACGGCGTGGTCAGCGCGGCGGCGCCATTCACGGCAGCGGCACGGCCTCGATCATTGCCCTTACCTGCTCGCTGCGGCCGCGCCCCGCGCCGGCGACGGGAACGAGCCGGTGCGCGATCGTCTGCGGCAACACGTACTGGACGTCGTCGGGGGCGACGTAGTCGCGGCCGCCGAGGAGAGCCCGTGCGCGCGCCGCGCGCAGCACAGCGACTCCCGCGCGCGGCGACAGGCCTTCGACGAACCAGGCGCCCGAGCGTGTCGCCTGGATCAGCGTCTGCAGGTAGTCGAGCAGCGCTTCCGACGCGTGCACCGTCTGCACCGCATGCTGCGCCGCGATCAGCTCGGCCGGCGTCATCACGTGCGTGAGGCGGCCGATCGCCTCGCGTCGGTCGCCGCCGAGGAGCAGCTCGCGCTCGCTCTTGCGGTCGGGGTAGCCGAGCGTGATGCACATCAGGAAGCGATCGAGCTGCGACTCGGGCAACGGATAGGTGCCGAGCTGATCGGTCGGGTTCTGCGTCGCGATGACGAAGAACGGCGCCGGCAGCGCGCGGGTCTCGCCTTCGACGGTGACCTGGTGCTCCTCCATCGCCTCGAGCAGCGCGCTTTGCGTCTTCGGCCCGGCGCGGTTGATCTCGTCGGCGAGCAGGACGTGCGCGAACACCGGGCCGGCATGGAAGACGAACGCCTCCTTGGTCCGCTCGTAGACGCTGACGCCGATCAGGTCCGACGGCATCAGGTCGGCGGTGAACTGGGTGCGCGAGAACTTCAGGCCGAGCGAGACCGCGATGGCATGTGCGAGCGTGGTCTTGCCGACGCCTGGAACGTCCTCGATCAGGAGGTGGCCGCCGGCGAGGAGGCAGGCGATGCAGTCCTCGATCTGAGCCTGTTTGCCGACGATGATCGTGCTAATCTGGTTGGCGAGTTCGGTCAGCTGGGCGGCGAGGGGTCGGCTCATCGACCCGACATTACTCGATATTTCCGACTCCAACGTCCGATGAAAACGGCCTTCTACAGCCATTCCGCTTGCCGCGGTCACGACATGGGCCCCGGCCACCCGGAATGCCCGGCGCGCCTCGACGCCATCGACGACCTCCTGATCGCCTCGGGGCTCGATCTGGCCCTCGAGCGCCGCGAGGCACCGAGCGTCGACATCGACGACCTCGCGCTCGCCCACAGCAGCGGCTTCGTCACCGAGCTGCGCGACCTTCTCGAACGCGTCGAGGCGGCTCGCGGCCACCGCGCGATCGACCCCGACACCATCGCCGCGCCGGGGACGCTGCGAGCGGTCATGCACGCCGCCGGCGCCGCCGTCGCGGCGACCGATGCGGTCCTCACCGGTGAGGTTGCCAACGCCTTCTGCGCGGTGCGGCCGCCCGGCCACCACGCGACGCGCGACGAGGCGATGGGCTTCTGCTTCTTCAACAACGTCGCCGTCGCGGCCCGCCATGCGCTCGACGTCCGCGGCCTCGAGCGGGTCGCGATCATCGACTTCGACGTCCACCACGGCAATGGCACCGAGGACATCATCGCCGGCGACGACCGCATCCTGATGGCGAGCATCTTTCAGCATCCGCTCTACCCGTACAGCGGCGCCGTGCCCAAGGGTGTGAACATGGTCAACGTGCCGGTCGCGCCGTACTCGCGCGGTGCCGAGGTGCGCGCGCTGATCGAGGAGAACTGGATGGAGCGGCTGCACGCGTTCAGGCCGCAGATGGTCTTCGTCTCGGCCGGCTTCGACGCGCATCGCGACGATGAGCTCGGCCAGCTCGGCCTCGTCGAGGCCGATTACACCTGGATCACCGAGAAGATCCGCGAGGTCGCCGACCGCCACGCCGAGGGCCGGATCGTCTCGTGCCTGGAGGGCGGCTACAACCTCGGCGCGCTCGCGCGCAGCGTCGTCGCGCATCTGCGCGTGCTGTTGCGATGACGAGGCGTCCAGGGTCGTTCGCCCTGCGGCCTCGCGTCATTGCGTCGTCGCCGTCGGGGCGGCCCGGCGCCCGGCGGCGGTGATCCGCCCGTTCGACGGCCGCGAGCTCGACCAGCTCGCCGCCGATCTGCTCCGGCCCGGCGTTGTCGTCGAGCTCGCGATCCTCGCCGGCTGCCTGGTTGCGTCGTGGATCGTCGTCCGTCTGATCCGCGGCAACGACCGGCCAGCCGTCTCGGTCTGGTTCGGTAACCGCATCTTCGACGGCGTCCTCTTCCCGGTGCTCGCGCTTGCGTTCGCCTATGCGGCGCGCGTCGCCCTCGCCGGAGTGGTCAGGCCGGGGGTATTCAAGGTCGCCATCCCAATCCTGCTCTCGCTCGTCGCCATCCGCCTCAGCGCTCGGGTGCTGACGCGCACGTTCCCTGGTGTGGCGTGGGTGCGCATGGTCGAGCGCAGCATCTCGTGGCTGGCGTGGATCTCCGTGGTCCTCTGGATCACCGGCATCTCGCCGCTGCTGCTCGATGCGATGGACGAGGTCCGCTGGACGATGGGCGGCAGCGTGATGACGCTACGCAACGTCGTCGAGGGCGTCATCAGTGCTGCCGTCGTTCTCGTCCTCACGCTTTGGCTCTCGGCCGCTCTCGAGCGCAAGCTCCTGTCGAGCGGCAGCGGGTACGACCTGTCGCTTCGCAAGATGGGCGCCAACATCATCCGCGCCCTGCTGCTCATGTTCGGCTTGCTGGTGGCGCTGTCGGCGGTCGGCATCGACATCCGGGCGCTGTCGTTCCTCGGTGGCGCGATCGGCGTCGGCCTCGGCTTCGGCCTGCAGAAGATCGCCGCCAACTACGTCAGCGGTTTCGTCATCCTCGCCGAGCGCAGCCTGCGCATCGGCGACATGGTCAAGCTCGACGCTTTCGAGGGCCGCATCATCGACATTCGAACGCGCTATACCGTGATCCGATCGCTCGGCGGCCGCGACGCGGTCGTTCCCAACGAGACGTTGATCACGACGCTGGTCGAGAACCTGTCGCACGCCGACCCGCGGATGTCGGTGCAGTCGGCGGTCCAGGTCGCCTACGGCACCGACGTCCGGCGCCTGCAGCCGCTGCTCGAGGCGGCGATCGCGGCGGTACCACGTGTTGTCGCCGAGCCGGCACCGTCGGTTCAGCTCGCCGCATTCTCGGCCGACGGCGTGTCCCTGACGATCAACTTCTGGATCCGCGATCCGGAGAACGGTCAGGGCAACGTCAAGTCGGCGGTGAATCTCGCGGTCCTCGACTTGCTCGACCGAGAAGGCGTCGAGATCCCGTTCCCGCAGCGCGTCGTCCACGCCATCGTCTCGACCGAGGCGAGCAAAGCGCCCGACGGGCGCATCTTGTGATCGAGCGGCGAGGCGCCGCGCGACTGAGTGCGCCGCACCGGCTCAGCTGCCGCTCGGCAGCGAGCGCAGGTGCAGGTAGACCGCGCGCGCGTCGATCTCGCTCAACTCCTTCAGCGAGGCGAACGGCATCACCTCGCTGACACTCGTGCCGTCGGGACGCTTGCCGGTCTTCAACATCGCCATGAACTGCGCGGCAGTCGGATAGCGGTCGAGCGCGCTGCCCGGCCCCGGCGAGAGCTTGGCGGCGGCTGGCCAGTCCGGTGGCGCGCCGGGGATCTTGCCTCCGGCGAGCTGCTTGCCGTGGCAGCCGATGCAGCTGTTGGCGACGTACGCACCGTGCTCCGCCGTCACGCCCTCGGCGACCGGCAGCGAAGGCGGCAGCGAATGGTCGATCTTCTCGCTCGCGTCGCGCACGACGCCGGCGGCGTAGAGCGCCTTGACGAGCATCGGCAGGCGTACCTCGGCCTTCGCTCCGCTCGCCGGCGGCAGCTGCCGCGCATAGGCGATGATCGCCGCCACGTCGGCGTCGACGAGTCGGTTGTAGTCGTCGCTCGGCATGATCATCACCGGCTGGCCGTCGGGCTTGACGCCCTGGCGGATCGTCCGCACCCAGTCGGCCTCGCCGTAGCGTGCGACGACCGACTGCGGCGACGGGCTGATGTCGGGCGAGCGAACGAACATCCCTCCGTCGTCGACGACGACCTTGCCGTGGCCCTCGGCGCCGTGGCAGGCGGCGCAGCCGCGCGACGCGAAGAGATAGCGGCCGCGCTCGATGCTCGCGGCTTCGCCGAGCAGCGCCAGCGGCGCGACGGCGACGTCGACCCGGCGCTCGAGCTTGCGATCGCCCATCGCCGCGAGCGTGACGAACGCAGTGCCCGCACCGACGACCAGGACCACCAACGTGACGGCGCTGCGCCGGACCCACTTGTTCATTTCGTCTCCCTCTCGTGTTGTCGTCGTGGACCCAGGCGCGTCCGGGTTGCGGCTCGACGCCGACGCGGCGAGCGCTCTGCTAGGCGACGAAGACGAACTCGACGCTGCCGAGCCGCGCGAATTCGGCGCGGTACGCGCCTGGACCGGGCAGCGGCGGCGCACCGGTGCACGAGCCGGTGGTGACGATGTCGCCGGCGGCGAGCCCGCGCGTCGGGTCGGGCGGCGCGTTGGCGAGCATCACGACGGTGTCGAACGGATCGCCGTCGAGGATCGCCTTCGCGCTGCCGCGCGCAACCTCGTCGTGCTGACCGCCACGCTCGCGAACGAGGACGATCTCGAGGCGTGCGAAGTCGACCCAGTCCCAGTCGGCCTGCGCCGTGCCGGCGACGAGGGCGCCGTTGTTGAAGCCGTCGGCGAGCTCGGCGAGTGCGCCGAGGCCGCGTGGCAGCCGCGAGTCGACGATCTCGACCGCGATCCGCAGCGCCCGAATCGCCGTCCGCACTTCTTCGCGTGAGTACGTACGCCCCGGCCGCGGCGGCAACGCGGCGCCGAGCTCGAACGCGATCTCGCATTCGAGCTTCGGCGCAATGAAGTCAGCGCTGCTGAGCCGCGCCGGCTTGCTGCTCGCGTCGTGGATGCGCGCAGCAGGGATTGCCGCGCCGATCGGCCGATCGACGGCGAGCGACGCACGCTGCGCCGGCGTGACTGCGGCAACCTTCCAGCCGCCGATCGGACCGAGCTCGCGAACGACGGCGGCCTGCAGCCGGTACGCCCCGGCGAGATCGCTCGGGGGTTGCCCGGTCGGCCAGGCGGCGAGGGCGCGCGCCTCGCGTCGGGCGCGCGCAAGCGCGACACGCGCGGCTTCGAATTCGGCGTCGTTCATGGCCTGCGATGCGATGGAAGAGGAGGCTGAGAGAGCGTGTGCCGCTCGTCGACGCGAGTCGTCCGAGCGGCGACGCCCTCTCTACTTCAGCCGATAGCCGCAGATGCCGCAGAACGCATCTTCGGGAGCGACCGGCGACAGACATTGTGGGCACGTCGTCGCCGGCGGCAACGGCGCTGCCGCGGGCAGCGGCGTCGCGCTCGGCGGTTGCGTCTGCGGCGGCAGCGGCGTCCACTCCGACGGCACGGACGGCGGCCGCGGCGCGGCGGCATCGCCGAACGGCAGTGCGATGTCGGCATCGTGCGGCGTGTGGATGGCCGAAGGGGGCAGCGTCGTCTGCTCCAAGGCGCGCAACCGGAACGGGTCGCTCGTGGTCGGATCGAACGGCGGAGTTGCGGCCGCCACCGGCGGCGCGCTGTACGCGGGCGGTTTTGCCGCGGGGATGGCCGCGGCGGCAGCGGCGGCGACGGGCGCCGCTGGCGCTGCAGGCGTTGCCTGCGTACCGCCTGCGGCGGCGTCGCGATGCGTCGCCTGACGCGCCTTCTCGCCGAGCTCGGCCGTGCGGCGCCTGGCGTCGTCGAAGGCGGCGCGCAGTGACTCTTCGGAGGCGGTGAGGTCGAGTCCTTCGGTGACACGCAGGTAGACGAGCGACAGGCCGAGCAGATAGACCTGGCCGACGAGCGACGCTGCGATGGCCCAAAGCAACGCGCCGCCGATCACGCCGGCAACCGCGTGGCTGCCACCACCGCCTTGCGACATCGCCATCAGCGATTCCATGCCGAGGCCACCGAAGCCGACGATCGAGAACGACATGCCGAGCGTCGGCACCAGACCGGCGGCGAGGACGCCGAAGACGATGACGCCGACCGCGAAGCAGACGAACGCGAGCAGCACGAGCATCAGCACCGTCTCGACCAGCCGGCTGCGCACGATCGCGAGCGTCTGGGCGAGGGCCCGCGTGATGCTCGCGCCTTGCCAGATCGCCGGCAGCGAGAGCACCATGCAGATGAAGAGCCCGACGACGGTGACGCCGACGACGACGACCGAAAGCGGAAAGACGACGATGAACAGCAGCGGGCCGAGAAACGGGATCTTGCAGATCAGAATCAGCACCGCGACGGCGATGAAGACCGCGACTTCGACCGCGAAGAAGGCAAGGCCGAGGACGATCAGCTTCGGGATGCACATCAGGCCATAGACAAGCGCATCGGCGGTGCTGCGCGGCGAGATGCCGCGCGCGTGGTCCATCTGCAGCAATCCCGCGGCGTTGACGCCGGTGCCGGCCGCGACGATCCAGACGATCGAGGCGAGCAGGCCGGCCAGAAAGCCGAGCCGTCCGGTCATCGCCAGCAGCAGGCCGGCGACGATGACGCCGACGAACATGCAGCCGAGCATCGCGGCCACGGCGCGCACGTTGCGCAGTCCGGTGACCGCCTGTAGCAGGCTGGAGAACGCGTGGGCCGGCAGGCCCGTGGGCGCGCGGTCGGACAGGGTCTCGCTCGACATGACGGCTCCTCGCTCGTGGTTGGCTGCGCGCGCTGGTGCGCGCGTCGTTCATTGTTCGTCTATGGCTGCATGTTGCGCCGCCGTTCCTCGTGCTCGCGCAACTGGCCACAGATCGCCTCGCCGGCGTGCTCGGCCTGGCCGCATTGACGCGATTGGCAGATCGCCTCGGCAATCGCGTTGCGCCCGCCGCAGATCTCGCGCACGCCGCGCGGCGCCGCGGCCGTTGCCGGCGTCGGCGGGGCTGCCGCCGAACGGGCACGCTGCGCTTCCTCGGCACGGCGGCGCGCTGCCGCATCCTGCTCGGCGCGCTGTGCCGCCGCCGCGCTCTGGTCGCGTTGGTCCGCAGCTGCCTTCGCGTCGCGATCGGCCTTGTCGCGAGCGGCACGCTCGCGCCGTTTCTCGGCGGCGAGTCGCTTCGCTTCGGCGTCGGCCCCGCTCGCCGCAGGGCTTGCGGCCGGGACTGCGTCGCCGACTTGCGGCAGCGGTTGGGCCGCAGCGGGCGGAGCTCCGAAAGCCCCCGTGGTGGCCGCTGGCGGCGGTGGTGCCGCGGCGTCGGCTGCGCTCGTCGCCGCCGCGGCGGTCGATGCCGGCATCGCTTCGGCGGCGACCTGCGGCGGTGCCGCAGACGTCGCCGGAAGCGTCGCCGCGACCGGCGGCGTGGTGACGCCGATCGCCGGTGGCGATGGATTCGAATCGCGCATGAACGTCCACGCGAGCGCGCCGCCGACGACGAGCACGAGCGCGACGATGCCGAGCAGGAGCGGAGCGCGACTGCTCGAAGGAGCGTTCTCGAACGGCGTCGCGGCGCTGTCGCCTTCGCTGGCTTCCTGCTGGCGCAGCGCGATCTCGGCGTCGGCGTCGGGAATCTCAGGGACGGTACTCGGCGGCGCCGGCGGATAAGGCCCGACGGTCGCGAACGAGGGGTAGGAGATCGGCGGCGGCTCGATGCCACCGCTCGCCTCGCCAACGGCAGCGCCACCGCTGCCTGTCGCGGCGAGGCCCACGCCGCAATTGGCGCAATAGCGCAAGCCCGGCTTGTTCTGGAAGGCGCACTCGCCGCAGACATTGGCCGCGGCGTCGGCATCGCGCGCGGCGCTGCGTGCCGCCGGTGCTGCGAATGCAGTGCCGCACGCGCGGCAGAACTGTGCCTCCTCCCTGTTTTCGGTTCCGCACACCGAGCAGAGCTTGGTCATTCGGTCGGCCTCCGCGCCCCCTGCGATGGTCGATCGACGATACCTCGGTTTGTGCACCGTCGCAATTTGGAGCGACCGCCCGTCGGCGACGGACAATGCAGAAAACCACGCCGCGCCGGAAAGGATCTCATCGTGCTCTACGCGACGCTGAAGGCGTTCCACCTGCTCGCGGTCATCGTCTGGGTCGGCGGCATGGCGTTCGCGCTCTTCTGCCTGCGTCCGGCCGCTCGCATTCTCGAGCCGCCGGCGCGCGTCACCCTGATGCACGCGGCGATGCGGCGCTTCCTCGCCGTCGTCGCCGTCGCGATCGTGGTCATCTTCGTCTGCGGCGTCGCGATGGTCGCGCTCGCCTGGTCGGCATCGACGCAGGCCGGGTTGCACTTCAACATGCCGCTCGACTGGTACACGATGATCGGCGTCTTCTTCATCATGCTCGCGGTCTTCATCCACATCCGTGGCGCGCTGTTTCGTCGCCTCGACGACGCGGTCCGTGAGCAGCGCTGGGCTGACGGCGGTGCCGTGCTCGGCGTGATTCGCTGGGAGCTGTCGCTCAACCTCGTGCTCGGTGCCGTGATCACGGTCTTCGTCCGCCTCGGCGGCACCGCCTGAGGCGACTCAGCGCCTCGCGAGCGCGGCGTCGATCAGGGATAGCGCAGCGTCGAGACGATCGCTGCCGACGCCGCCGACGCTGGCGGTCACCACGCCGGCGCGACCGAGCGCGCCGCGCAGCAGCGCGTCGACGGGCGCTCGCACGTGCGCGCCGTCGCGCTGCAGGCCGTCGGCGCGCCACGGCAGGTCGAGCGCGGTGACGAGCGTGAGGTCGACGTGGCGATGCGCCGCGATGGCGTCGGCGTAGAGGCTCTCGTCGCCGAACACGAAGTCGCTGTAGACCGCGATCATCAGCGCGGTCGTATCGGCGACGACGATTTCGGCGCGCGCGGCGGCGGCATCGATGCGCGCCGTCTGCGCGGCGGCGATCGCGGCCTGCTCGTCGCGTCGCGGCGTGCGGACGTGCGTGTCGCAGAACTCGCGTAGCACCTCGGCGACGACCTCGACCCGAACGCCGCGCGCCGCGAGCGCGGCGCCGATCCCGGCGGCAAGCGTCGTCTTGCCGGTGCTCTCGGCACCGAGCAGGGCGACGACGAACGCGGGTGCGCTCATGCCGCAGGCTGGCGCTCGTTCGCGGCCCGGACGATCCAGCTACGCCAGCCGACCGCCGCCATGGCGACGAACACGAGATAGAGAAGCGTCGTCAGCCACAGTCCCTTGTAGGCGAAGAGCGCTGCGCCGACGACGTCGACGACGATCCAGACCGGCCAGTTCTCGATGTACTTGCGGCCGAGCAGCCATTGACCGACGACGCTTACCGCGGTGGGAAACGCATCCCACCACGGCACGTCGGTGTCGGTGAAGCGGCGCAGGAAGAGCGCCGTCGCTGGCCAGGCGATCGCGAGCGCGACGAGGATCGACAGGCGCCCCTGCGAGCCGAGCTTGCGGACGCGAAGCGCGTTGCCCTCGTCGTCGGTGCCGCGCAGCCATTGCCACCAGCCCCAGGCGGCGACGACGGCGAAGAAGACCTGCAGGCTGGCGTCGCCGTACAGGCGGCTGCTCCAGAACAGCAACATGTAGAGCAGCGAGCTCGCGATCGCGAGCGGCCAGCCGGTGACGTTGACGCGGATGTTGCAGACGACCATCGCCACCGAGAGAGCGAACGCGACGACCTCGAGCCAGGTGACCGGAACGCCCCAGACGACGAAGGCGCCGGCGAGGAGCGGCGCTGCGGCCGCGAGCACGGCGTTCAACGCCGCGCGGGCGCGAGCTGGACGAAGATCTCGTCGGGCTTGATCATGCCGAGCTCGAAGCGCGCCTTCTCCTCGACCATCTCGAGGCCTTCCTTGAGGTCGCTCACTTCGGCGGCGAGCTGCTCGTTGCGGCGGTGGGCGAGGTCGTTGGCCGACTTCTGGGCGTCGAGCTTCCTCTGCAGCTCGACCATGCGTGGCACACCGCCCTTGCCGAACCAGAGCTCGGCATGGACGAGGACCAGCAATGCCGCCAGGCCGAGGGTGATCCAGCGCATCGTCGCGGGCGTGCGGCTGCCGGGCCGCCTAGTCCTGCGGCAGCTGCCGGAACGCGGCGCGGCCCGGGTAGCTGGCGACGTCGCCAAGGTCCTCTTCGATGCGCAGCAGCTGGTTGTATTTGGCGACGCGGTCGGAGCGGCTCAGCGAACCGGTCTTGATCTGGCCGGCGTTGCTGCCGACGGCGATGTCGGCGATCGTCGCATCCTCGGTCTCGCCCGAGCGGTGGCTGATCACCGACGTCCAGCCGGCGCGCTTGGCCATCTCGATCGCCGCGAACGTTTCGGTCAGCGTGCCGATCTGGTTGATCTTGATCAGGATCGAGTTGGCGACGTTGCGCCGGATGCCTTCCTTCAGGATCTTGGTGTTGGTGACAAACAGGTCGTCGCCGACGAGCTGGACCTTCGTGCCGAGCCGATCGTTGAGCAGCTTCCAACCATCCCAGTCGCCTTCGGCCATGCCGTCCTCGATCGAGATGATCGGGTACTTGCCAACCCAGCCCGCGAGCGTGTCGATCCAGTCGGCGGGCGCAAGCACCAGCCCTTCGCCTTCGAGGCGGTACTGGCCCTCCTTGTAGAACTCGCTCGCCGCACAGTCGAGGCCGAGCGCGACCTGGGTGCCGGGTGCGTAGCCGGCCTTCTCGATCGCCTCGAGGATCAGCTGGATCGCGGCCTCGTGGCTCGCGACACTCGGCGCGAAGCCGCCTTCGTCGCCGACTGCGGTGCTCATGCCGCGCGCGTCGATGATCTTCTTCAGCGCGTGGAACACTTCGGCGCCGTAGCGCAACGCCTCGCGAAAGCTCGGCGCGCCGACCGGAATGATCATCAGCTCCTGCAGGTCGAGGTTGTTGTTCGCGTGCGCACCGCCGTTGACGACGTTCATCATCGGCACCGGCATCTGCATCGCCGCCGAGCCACCGAAGTAGCGGTAGAGCGGCAGGCCACTCTCCTCGGCGGCGGCGCGCGCGACCGCCATGCTGACGGCGAGCGTCGCATTGGCGCCGAGCCGGCTCTTGTTTTCAGTGCCGTCGAGGTCGATCAGGGTGCGGTCGAGGAACGCCTGCTCGCTCGAGTCGAGGCCGAGCACCGCTTCGCTGATCTCGGTGTTGATGTGCTCGATCGCACGCAGCACGCCCTTGCCGCCGTAGCGCGCGGCGTCGCCGTCGCGCAGCTCGATCGCCTCGCGCGAGCCGGTCGATGCGCCCGAGGGCACCGCGGCGCGGCCCATGGTCCCGGATTCGAGCAGCACATCGCATTCGACTGTGGGATTGCCACGGCTGTCGAGGATCTCGCGGCCGACGATGTCGACGATGGCGCTCATTCTTGTCCTTGGGTCTTGGGTTGGCGGTGTTCGCTCACGCCGAGAACGACCGTTCGAGCAGCGGCCGCGCCTTGACGGTGCGGTCGAGCTCGGCGAGTTGCTCGAGAAGCGCGCGCATGTGCTTGAGAGGCACCGCGTTCGGGCCGTCGGAGAGCGCCTCGGCGGGGTTCGGGTGCGTCTCCATGAAGATGCCGGCGACGCCGACCGCGACCGCCGCGCGCGCAAGCACCGGAACGAACTCGCGCTGCCCGCCCGACGTGGTGCCCTGGCCGCCGGGAAGCTGCACCGAGTGGGTTGCGTCGAACACGACCGGCGCCTTGGTCTCGCGCAGGATCGCGAGGCTCCTCATATCGGACACGAGGTTGTTGTAGCCGAAGCTCGC
>DASXIP010000236.1:0-1820 GCA_036497875.1 Caldimonas sp. | reverse complement strand
TCCTTCGTCAGCCGCGTCACCTCGGCGGCGCGATCGATCCTGACGTGCAGCGCGATCCGCGTCGTGCCGACGATGGCGACCGGCGAGTCGCTCGACGCGTCGGCAAACGCGGCGTCGTCGTCGAACAGCGTGACTTCCGAGATCCGGGCGAGCGATTTCACGAGCGGCGTCGCCGCGCGCACGAACTCGGCGTCGCCGATGACGTGCAGCGGCACGCGCTCGCCCGGCCCGAGGTTCATTTCGCTCCGCAGGTTGCGGCAGCTGCCGACGATGGCCTTCAGCCGCGCGATCCAGGCGTCGGCGACGGGATCGATCCGCTCGAGCTGCGCCTTCGGGTACGGCGCGCGGACGATGCCGTGCTCGGTGTCGGCGGTCCTCCGGCCGGCGACGACGGCGACGCGTTCCCACAGCTCGGCGGTGATGAACGGCGTGATCGGATGGAGCAGGCGGAGCACGGTCTCGAGCACGCGCAGCAGCGTCCTGCGGGTCGCGCGCTGCTCGGACTCCGCCCCGGACTGCAATTGCACCTTCGCGATCTCGAGGTACCAGTCGCAGTACTCGTCCCAGACGAAGGAATAGATCGCCTGCGCGACGGCGTCGAGCCGGTACTCGGCGAAGCCCTGCGCGACCGCGGCCTCGACGCGCTGCAGCTCGCCGGTGATCCAGCGGTCGGCTGGCGAGAAGCTTAGGTAGTTGTGAAACGGCTGGCCCGGCGCGCACTCGGCCTTGGTGTGCTCGGCCAGGCCGCAGTCCTTGCCTTCGCAGTTCATCAGCACGAAGCGCGTCGCGTTCCAGAGCTTGTTGCAGAAGTTGCGGTAGCCCTCGCAGCGCTTGGAGTCGAAGTTGACGTTCCTGCCGAGGCTCGCCAGCGAGCAGAACGTGAAGCGCAGGGCATCGGCGCCGAAGCCCGGGATGCCGCTCGGGAACTCGGCCACCGTGTCCTTGCGGACGCGCGGCGCGGTCTCCGGGCGGCGCAGCCCCGTCGAGCGCTTCTCGAGCAGCGGCTCGAGGGCGATGCCGTCGATCAGGTCGACCGGATCGAGCACGTTGCCTTCCGACTTGCTCATCCGCTTGCCGTTCGCGTCGCGGACGAGGCCATGGATGTAGACGTCGCGAAACGGCACCTTGCCGGTGAAGTGCAAGGTCATCATGATCATCCGCGCGACCCAGAAGAAGATGATGTCGTAGCCGGTGACGAGGACCGACGACGGCAGGAAGAGCTCGAGCTCCTCGGTCTCTTTCGGCCAGCCGAGCGACGAGAACGGCACCAGCGCCGACGAGTACCAGGTGTCGAGGACGTCGGGGTCGCGCGTCAACGGCCCCGAGTACCCCGCCGCCTCGGCCCTCGCGCGCGCATCGTCCTCGCTGCGCGCGACGAAGAGCTCGCCGCCGGCGCCGTACCACGCCGGGATCTGGTGGCCCCACCAGAGCTGGCGCGAGATCGTCCAGTCCTGGATGTTCTTCATCCACTGGTTGTAGGTGTTGACCCATTGCTCGGGGATGAAGCGAACCGCGCCGGTCTCGACCGCCGCGATCGCCTTCGCGGCGATGCTCTTGCCGTCTCTGCCGGGCTTGGTCGTGGCGACGAACCATTGGTCGGTGAGCATCGGCTCGACGACCTCGCCGGTGCGTACGCAGATCGGCACTGCGTGCCGGTGCGGGACGGCCTTCTCGAGGAAGAGTTGCGCTTCGAGGTCGCGCAGCACGGCCTTTCTGGCGTCGTAGCGATCGAGGCCCTGGTAGGCCTTGGGGCCGCTCTCGTTGATCTTCGCGTCGAGCGTGAAGATCGTGATCAGCGGGATGCCGTGGCGCAGCGCGCA
>DASXIP010000235.1:0-5233 GCA_036497875.1 Caldimonas sp. | reverse complement strand
ACCGCCGCCGGGTTGTCCTTGGCGAGCGTCTTTGCGCCTTCGATCTGGCGCAGCGTCGTCGGCGGCGCCGCGATCGCCGGCGTCGGGTACGCCTGCTCGTCGTCGACGACGGCGTCGATGCGCATGCCCGGCCGCGGCAGGGGCGCCGGCTGCGGCGACAGCGCTGTCTTCACCGCCGGTCGCACGAGGCCGAAGAAGACGAGGATGCCGATGATCGCGAGCCCGACCGGCAGCGCCGCGGCGCGCACCATGTCGATCAGCTCGGGGCTCTTCCAGAACGGCGGCTCCTGACCGCCGGTCGACGACGACATCGACTCGACCTTGAACGGCGCGTTGACGACCTTGACCGAATCGCCGCGCTCCTGGTTGAAGCCGATCGACTCGCGCACGACTGCGGTGATCTTCTCGATCTCCTCGGCCGTGAGCGGAATCTGCGTCGTCTTGCCCTTGGCATCGGTGATGCTGCGGTTGTTGACGACGAGCGCCGCATTCAGCCGCTTGACGTTGCCGGTCGCGCTTCGGGTGACGCGCACCGTCTTGTCGATCTCGTAGTTCGTGACCGCCTCGCGGCGGCCGCCGCTGCCGCCGACGGCTGTCGTCGGCGCACCCTGCAGCGGCTGCGAGGCGCCGGTGAGCGGCGCGGTCGCCGCGATCGGCGGCTGGTTCGACGCCGCGCCGGGAACGCCGCTCGGGAGCGACGAGCCGGCGCCGCCGCCTTGCTCGGTGGTCTGCTGGCTGCGGATCGAGATGCTGGCGTCGGCGCCCTGGTTCGGCTTGAACTCCTCGGAGGTCGCCTCGGTCTGCGAGAAGTCGACCTCGGCGGTGACGCTCGCGCGCAGGTTGTCGTGGCCGACGATCGGCTCGACGAGATCGAGGATGCGTTTGGTGTAGCCGGCCTCGATCTGGTTGACGTAGGCGAGCTGCTGGGCGTCGAGGCCGGCGCCGCCCGGGGCGCCGTCGCCGCCGCCGGTCAGGAGCGTCCCGCTCTGGTCGAGCACGCTCACCGCCTTCGGGCTCATCTCGGGAACGCTCGACGACACCAGGTGGACGATGCCGGCGACCTGCGCGCGGTCGAGCGTGCGGCCGGGGTGCAGCGTCAGCAGGACCGACGCGCTCGGCTTTTGCTGCTCGCGAAAAAAACCGTTCTGGTTCGGCAGCGCGAGATGGACGCGCGCCGCCTCCACCGCAGCGAGCGACGAGATCGAGCGCGTCAGCTCGCCCTCGAGGCCGCGCTGGAAGGTGAGACGCTCCTGGAACTGGGTCTGCCCGAAGCGGGCGCTGTCCATCAGCTCGAAGCCCGAGACCGCGCCCTTCGGCAGGCCGGCGGTCGCCATCTTCAGCCGCAGGTCGTGCACCTGCGCGGCGGGGACGAGGATCGCGGCGCCGCCCTCGGACATCCGGTACGGCACGTTCATCTGCGACAGCTGCGCGATGACGGCGCCGCCGTCCTTGTCGGACAGGTTGGCGTAGAGCACCTTGTAGTCGCCGTGCGCGTTCCACGCCGTCATCGCGAAGACGACGGCGGCGAGCGCGGCGACGCCGATCACGGCGCTCACCTTGCTTCTCAGGGGCATCGCCTGCAACCTGCCGGCGAAAGTGGCGGCCACCGGCGTGGCATTCGGGGCGAGGGCAACGGCGTTGTCCATGGAATCGTTCGCGTGGGTCCCGGGGCGAAAGGCCGCCGGGGCAGCGCCATTCTCCGAAACGACCCCGGCGCCGAATGGGCGAAACAGCCGGGCAATGCGGCGTCAGTTCGCGCCAACGCCGACGAGCGGTCTGCCTACGATGGCGGCCTTGGAGCGATCCGCCATGAACGTCACCCTCAAGCCATTCGACTTCGCCCAGGCAGTGGCGAGGGCCGGCCTCGGCACCGACGGCGTGCCGCTGGCAAAGGGCGGCTCGGCTGTCGCCGAGACGGGCTTCCAGAAGGCGCTCGGCCAGGCGCTCAGCGCCGTGAGCAAGTCACAGGACGACGCCATGCAGATGCAGCGCGAAGTGATGCTCGACAACCCGACCGTCAGCCTCGAGCAGACGATGGTCGCGATGCAGAAAGCACAGATCGGCTTCTCGGCGACGCTGCAGGTCCGCAACCGGCTCGTGCAGGCGTATACGGACGTCATGGGGATGCAGGTCTAGCGGTCGTTCGCCCCTCCGAGTTCATCGACCGAGCGCGCAAAGGTCAGCGCAGCGCGCCCTGTCGCATCCAGATCGCGTCCTCGCGTTCCGCCTCCTCGAGGCGCCCGTCGATGTCGGCGATCGTCTGGTCGAGCTCGGGCAGCATCACGTCCTGCAAGGCGCGGGCGCGTCGCACCGAGCGCCGGTACTCGAGCGAGAGGCGCTCGAGGTTGCCGGTCACAGCGGCCGCCTCCGCTGCAGCGGCCAGCACCGCGGCATACGCAAGGCGGCAGGCCTCGGCCTCGGGCGAGCGGTTCACCGCGTCCTCGGCCTGCGCGTCGCCGCCGTCGAGCGCGGCCTCCTGCAGGCGAACGCCCATCAGCGAGCGGGCGCGGATCGGCACCGACGCGCGACTCAGGTCCGTGGCCGGGTAGACCTGCAGGCCGTGCAGGCCGTGGCGCGCGACCGCCGCGGCCAGCGCCGCCGCGGCGTCCTCGTGCAGCACCTGCAGGCGCCGCTGCAGCCGGTCGTGCGTCTGCAGCTGGCGCAGTATCTCGCCCGCGAGCAGCAGGCACTTCTCGTCCAGGAACACGTAGCCCTCGTGCATCGCACGACGCTCGTCCTGCAGCTCGAGGACGGCGCTGCGCGTCGGGCTGATGTCGCTCATGTCCGGGCGGCGATGTGGGCGGCGATCTGCGCGTCCGAGAGGCGAGTGAGCTCGCGGGCGGGGAGCTGCGCCAGCAGCGCCCAGCCGATCGCCATGCTTTCTTCCAGCGTGCGCGCACGATCCTGGGTGACGAGCCGTTCCTCGAACGTGTCGCCGAACTGCAAGTAACGGCGGTCGGTGTCGGCGAGTCCCTCGCTGCCGACGACGCTCGCGAGCACGCGCACCTGCGCGGCGCGCGCGTAGGCCGCGTAGAGCTGGCTTGCGAGCGCCGGGTGATCGGGGTGCGTGTAGTCGCCGCCGATGCCGTCCTTCATCAGCCGTGACAGGCTCGGCAGCACGTTGACCGGCGGGTGCACGCCGCGCCGGTCGAGGTCGCGCGACAGCACGATCTGGCCCTCGGTGATGTAGCCGGTGAGGTCGGGGATCGGGTGCGTGATGTCGTCCGCCGGCATCGTCAGGATCGAGAGCTGCGTCAGCGTCCCGGGCGTGTCGCGCAGGCAACCGGCGCGCTCGAACAGCGTCGCGAGGTCCGAGTACATATAGCCGGGGAAGCCCTTGCGGCTCGGCATCTCGCCCTTGCTCGAAGAGACTTCGCGCAAGGCCTCGCAGTAGTTGGTCATGTCGGTGAGGATGACCAGCACGTGCTTGCCCTCGACGAACGCGAGGTACTCGGCGGCGCTCAGCGCGTAACGCGGCGTGAGCAGCCGTTGCGTGCTGGAGTCGCTCGCGAGATTCAGGAAGAGCGCCGTGCGCTCCAGCGCGCCGTCCTGCTCGAGGCTGCGCCGGAAATACTCCGCGCTCTCGAACGGCACGCCGATGCCGGCGAACACGATCGCGAAGTCTCCGGCGTCCCGGCGCAGGCGCGCATGCCCGGCGATTTCGACCGCGAGCCGGTCGTGCGGCAGGCCGCCGCCGGAGAACAGCGGCAGCTTCTGGCCGCGTACCAGGCTGTTCATCAGATCCAGCGTCGTGATGCCGGTCTCGATGAAGTCGCGCGGCACCTCGCGCGCCACCGGGTTCATCGGGCGGCCCTCCACCGGTACCGTGCGATGCGCGGCGATCGGGGGGCCGCCGTCGATCACCTGGCCGACGCCGTTGAAGACGCGGCCGAGGATGCCGGGGCCGAGGGCGAACTGCAGCGGCTCGCCGCGAAAGCGCACCACCGTGTCCTGGAGGGTGAGCCCGGCGGTCGATTCCAGCACCTCGATCGTCATGAAGCGCTCGTCGATCGCTGCGATGCGCCCGAGCCGCGCGCGCCCGTCGCGTCCGCGTACCTCGACCGCGTCGGCGAGGGCGACGTCGAGCGTGCGCCGCAGGAACAGCAGCGGTCCCTCGACGCGCGTCGCGGCGCCTTCAACCGTGAGCCGCATCGGTCGTCTCCGCCGCCGGCGTGGCCGGCGCCAGCTGCGCGAGCTCGCGCTCCATCCGGGCCGCGAGCTCGTCGAAGCGCGCCAGCTCGTCGTCGCCGATTTCTTCGCCCATGCGCTGCAGCGGGCGCATGCAGCCGATCGCGCCGATCGCCTCCGGCTCGACGCCAGCGGCGAGCGCGGCCTCGGCGAGCTCGATGAAGCGGCCCAGCAGCCGCATCATCGCGGCCTGTCGCGCCGGACTGCACACGCGATCGATCGGCGAGAACGCGGACTGGCGCAAGAACGCCTCGTTGACCAGCTCGGCGCACAGCAGCGTGAGCCGCTGGCGCGCGGGCAGCGCGTCCTTGCCGATGATGCGCGCCATGCGCTCGAGCTGCGCCTGCTCGTCAAGCAGCGTGAGAAAGCGCCGGCGCAGCGCGATCCACTGGCCGTTGCCCTGCGCCGTCCACCAGGGCGCGAACTCGGTCGCGTCCTCGGCGTAGGACTGCAGCGGATGCACCGCCGGGTAGAAGCGGGCCTGCGCGCGCTTGACGTCGAGCGCCCAGAACGCCTTCACATAGCGCTTGGTGTGGCTCGTCACCGGCTCGGAGAAGTCGCCCGACGGCGGGCTGATCGCGCCCATCACCGTCACCGAGCCGACGCCGCCGCCGAGCGTCTCGACCAGCGCCGCGCGCTCGTAGAAGTCGGCGAGCCGGCTGGAAAGGTAGGCCGGATAGCCGCCTTCGCCGGGCAGCTCGCCGAACCGGCCCGAGACCTCGCGCAAGGCCTCGGCCCAGCGGCTCGTGGAGTCGGCCATGAGCGCGACGTGCAGGCCCTGGTCGCGAAACCACTCGGCGACCGTGATTGCGCAATAGATGCTCGCCTCGCGCGCCGCCACCGGCATGTTCGAGGTGTTGGCGATGATGACGGTGCGTTCCATCAGCGGGCGGCCGGTGCGCGGGTCGACCAGCTTCGGGAACTCGTCGAGCACGCCGGCCATCTCGTTGCCGCGCTCGCCGCAGCCGAGGTAGACGATGACGTCGGCGTTGCAGCCCTTGGCCAACGCCTCGAGCAGCACCGTCTTGCCGGTGCCGAAACCGCC
>DASXIP010000234.1:0-1701 GCA_036497875.1 Caldimonas sp. | reverse complement strand
CCTCATCAGCGGCTTTCGCTGGAGCTTCTTCGACAAGTCCGAGGTGTCAGTCGGCATCAGCTTCGCCATGACGTCGGCATTCTTCATTGTGGCGCTCGCAATCTCAACGTGGATAGTGCGGACGGGCTGGCGGCTCAAGGCCTGACGAGGTCCTTGTCGCCGACCGTCGGCTGTTGGGCCGCCAGCGGACTGCCGCCACCCGTGTCCTACACTGATCTGCTGCTCATCGTCACCGGCTCCATCCAGGCCCGGCTCGACACGTTCGACGAACTACGCCGCCTGAGCCTCGAGCACGTTTCCCGCTCGCGCGGCGAGCCGAGTTGCCTAGAACACGGTGTTGCGATTGACGCGAACGACGGCTTGCGCCTGGTGTTCTTCGAGCGCTGGGCCGACCGCGAGGCCTTGCTCGTGCACTTCCGCGTTCCCGCGTCGCGAGAGTTCGTCGCGCAAGTCGCCAAGCTGGCGGCGCACCCGCCGGCGATCGTCGCTTACGAGGCGACCGAAGTCGCGCTTCGCTGAGGCTTGCCGAGGCGCGCGCGGTGGCGCGCAATCTGGGTGCGCACCTGCGCTGGCGCGGTGCCGCCGAGGACGTTGCGCGAGGCGAGCGAGCCCTTGAGCGAGAGCACGCCCTGCACGTCGGCGCCGATCGCGGGATGAAAGCTCTGCAGCACCGCGAGCGGCACCGCGTCGAGGCTGACGCCTTCTGCCATTGCGTGCTTGACGATCTTCGCGACCGCCTCGTGCGCGTCGCGGAACGGCACGCCCTTGTAGACGAGCGCGTCGGCGAGGTCGGTTGCGGTCGCGTAGCCGAGCTTGGAGGCCCGCTCCATCGTGTCGGCCTTGACCGAGATGCCCGGGATCATCTCGGCGAAGACGCGCAGCGTGTCCTTCAGCGTGTCGACGGTGTCGAACAGCGGCTCCTTGTCTTCCTGGTTGTCCTTGTTGTAGGCGAGCGGCTGGCCCTTCATCAGCGTGAGCAGCCCCATCAGGTTGCCGACGACGCGGCCGGTCTTGCCGCGCGCGAGTTCGGGCACGTCGGGGTTCTTCTTCTGCGGCATGATCGACGAGCCGGTGCAGAAGCGGTCGGCCAGCTCGACGAAGCCGAAGCTCTGGCTCGACCACAGCACGATCTCTTCGCTCAGGCGCGAGACGTGCACCATCGCCAGGCTCGCGGCCGAGGCGAACTCGATCGCGAAGTCGCGGTCGCTGACGGCGTCGATGCTGTTGAGGCAGACGCCCTCCATGCGCAGCGCCTTCGCGACCGCCTCGCGGTCGAGCGGAAAGCTGGTTCCGGCGAGCGCCGCTGCGCCGAGGGGCAGCCGGTTGGTGCGCGAGCGCACTTCGGTCATACGCTCGGCGTCGCGTGCGAACATCTCGACATAGGCGAGCAGGTGGTGCGCGAACGAGACCGGCTGCGCCACCTGCAGGTGCGTGAAGCCTGGCATCACGGTCTCGGTGTGCTGCGCCGCGAGCTCGACGAGCGCGCGCTGCACGTCGCCGAGCAGCAGGCCGATGTCTTCGATCTCGTCGCGCAGCCAGAGGCGCACGTCGGTTGCGACCTGGTCGTTGCGCGAACGGCCGGTGTGCAGGCGCTTGCCGGCATCGCCGGCGAGCTCGACGAGGCGCGCCTCGATGTTGAGGTGGACGTCTTCAAGCTCGACCTTCCACGCAAACGCGCCGCGCTCGATCTCTTCGCCGATC
>DASXIP010000233.1:0-2020 GCA_036497875.1 Caldimonas sp. | reverse complement strand
GACAGCTTCCTCGGCAATCTCGCCGCCGGCACCGACGGTGCGCCTTTGCGGACCGGTGCCGCGTCGACGACGCGGTCGCGGCGCGGGTCGGGCCAATCGCCGAGGCCGCCGCGCGCGGCGAGCGCCAGCGAGAGGCGCTCGACGAAGACGCTGTCGCCGAGCGGGTCGGCGCCATCGGCGCGTCGGCGCAGCAGCGTCACGCGCGGCAGGCGCAGCAGCTGCGCGAACGCGAGCAACTCGGCGTCGCGCAAGCTCGGAGGTTCGGCGAGGCCGAGCGCGCGTCGCGTTACGTTCGCCAGCAGCGAGTCGGCGGCGACGCCGCCGCCGAGGCGCCGATCGTCCGCTCCCGGCAGCACTGCGGCGGCGAAGGGCCTGAGCATCGCCCGCGCCAGCGGCGTGACGATGACCTCGGCCGGCACCGGATTGGCGCTGGCGTCGACAGGATCGGGAGGGCGAAACGTCTCGTGCTCGAGCAGCTCGTCGACCCAGCGCGTGAACTCGGCCAGCGTGATTGGTTCAAGGTCGGCAGCGAGCTGGGCCCGACGATCCGGCTCGAGCGGCGGATCGAGGCCGAGCGCCGTCAACGCCTGGCGGCCGGCGGCGTCGTCGCGCAGCCGCACCAGCGCGCCACTCTGCTCGAGCGCCGCCGCTAGCGCGTCGAGCCACTCGACGAACGATCGACGCGACGGCCGCGCCAGCGCCGAGACGATCGCCGTCGCCTCCACGAGCAAGGCTGCGGCGCCCGGCTCGAGGTCGAGCCTGGCGAACGCTGACGCCTCTGCAAGCTGGGCCTTGCGCGCGGCGGCTTCGAGCGACTCGAGTGCCGACGCGCGGGTCGCGCCGAACGGCGCCGACTTCAACCAGTCGAGCCAGGTGTCGGCGGCGGCGTCGCGGCGCACAGCGAGCAGGATCGCCATGATCGACGCTCCGGCGCGCGTCGTCGCGAGCTTCCAGCCCGTTTCGTCACGGAGCACGACGCCCTGGCGCTCGAGCAACGCGCGAATGCGGCGCACGAGGACGCGGTCCTGGGCAATGAGCGCGACCGGCGTTTCGCCGCGTTCGATGTGCGCGAGGATCTGCGCGGCGGCGGCCGAAGCTTCGTCCTCGAAGCCGTCGCAGACGTGGAAGGCCGGTGCCGCGCTGGCCAAAGGAAAATCCGCGAACGGCTGTGCCGGATCGACGTCGGTGCGGATGCGCAGCGCCGGCACCGTGCCGTGTTGAAGCAGCGCGTCGGCCAGGGCATCGTCACCGCCGGCGGCGACGACGACCCAGCCGGCCGGACGAAGCGCGAACAGGCGATCGGTCGCGTCGCCGCCCGACCGCGCCGCCCATTCGAGCGCGACCTGCGCCAACAGGCGCTCCTTGCCGCCAGGGCCGGCCAGCGGACGGAGCAGATCGCGAGCGCGCTGCCACCAATCGGCGCGATCGGCGGGCGGCACGCTGCCGGCCGCGGTCATCAGTTCCTCGGCGACGGCGACGACGCGTGCTCCCGCCTGGGCGAAGCCGCGCGGATCGCGTCGCGGCCAGTCTGCGACCCAGGGCTGGCGCGACAGCGCTTGCATCGCGAGCAGCGTGTCGTGAGCGAAGCCCCAACCGAGCTCGCCGGAGCCGCGCGGCAATGCGGGACCCATCGACGCCGTGAGTGTTCGCGTCGTCTCGACGCGCGGCAGCCAGGTGCCAACGGCTGCGAAGGCACGTCGCGCCGGCGCCAGCAACTGCAGGAACGGGACGAGAACGACGACGTCGCGCAGCGGCAGGCTCGCGCTCTCGGCCCAGTCGGCGACCCGACGCGCGATCGCGTCCCAGGCTGCAGCGGGCGAGCCGTTGACCGCTTCGTCGACTATCGACGCCATAGTGTGAGACGTTGCGGATCCGGCACGCGGGAACAGGGCCTGTGTCAGAATCATTGTGCCTTCGCGACCGGCCTTGCAGACCCCGCTTCGGACACCATCTCGGGTTCAAGGCACGAGGATTCCAACATGAGCAGCGAGCTGATCACCCACACGTCCGACGCATCGTT